>JBEDHJ010000001.1:0-4205 GCA_041174205.1 Cyanobacteriota bacterium
GTGAGCGCGGTATCACCATCAACACCGCTCACGTTGAGTACGAGACCGACGGTCGTCACTACGCCCACGTGGACTGCCCCGGCCACGCGGACTACGTGAAGAACATGATCACCGGTGCCGCCCAGATGGACGGCGCGATCCTCGTGGTGGCTGCCACCGACGGCCCCATGGCCCAGACCAAGGAGCACATCCTGCTGGCTAAGCAGGTGGGCGTGCCCGCTCTGGTGGTGGCACTGAACAAGTGCGACATGGTGGACGACGAGGAGATCCTCGAGCTGGTGGAACTGGAAGTGCGCGAGCTGCTGAGCAGCTATGACTTCCCCGGCGACGATATCCCCGTGGTGAAGGTGTCCGGCCTGAAGGCCCTCGAGGGCGACGCCGAGTGGGAAGGCAAGATCACCGAACTGATGGCCGCCGTTGACAGCGGCATCCCCGAGCCCGAGCGCGAAGTCGACAAGCCCTTCCTGATGGCTGTTGAAGACGTGTTCTCGATCACCGGTCGTGGCACCGTGGCCACCGGCCGTATCGAGCGCGGCGTGGTGAAGGTCGGCGAAACCGTGCAGATCGTGGGTATCAAGGACACCCGCGAGACCACCGTCACCGGCGTGGAAATGTTCCGCAAGCTGCTCGACGAGGGCATGGCCGGCGACAACGTGGGTCTGCTGCTCCGCGGCATCCAGAAGGAAGACATCGAGCGCGGCATGGTGCTCGTGAAGCCCAACTCCATCAAGCCCCACACCAAGTTCGAGGGTGAGGTGTACGTGCTGAAGAAGGAAGAAGGCGGCCGCCACACCCCCTTCTTTGCTGGCTACCGCCCGCAGTTCTACATCCGTACGACCGACGTGACCGGTCAGATCACCGCTTTCACCGCCGACGACGGCTCCAACGTGGAAATGGTGATGCCTGGTGACCGCATCAAGATGACCGGTGAGCTGATCTGCCCCGTGGCCATCGAGCAGGGCATGCGCTTCGCTATCCGCGAGGGCGGCCGCACCATCGGTGCCGGCGTGGTGTCCAAGATCATCGAGTGATCCTGATCAGGCTTCGGCCGTGATCTAGGTTTCGGGATGGAGAGCGCGCCCACAAGGCGATCGCTTTCCATCCCCTTCCGCACCTCGACAATCCAGCTTCAACCTTCCAGCTGTCTCGAGCCCATCGAGCACTGGTCCTTGCTGACCTCTCCCGCCTGATCCATGTCCACCGCTATCGCTCAGCAGAAGATCCGCATCCGCCTGAAGGCGTTTGACCGCCGCATGCTGGATCTCTCCTGCGAAAAAATCATCGAAACGGCCGATCACACCGCTGCAACTGCGATCGGTCCGATTCCTCTGCCCACCAAGCGCAAGATCTATTGCGTGCTGCGCTCACCCCACGTGGACAAGGACTCCCGCGAGCACTTCGAGACCCGCACCCACCGCCGCATCATCGACATCTACAGCCCCTCGGCCAAGACCATTGATGCCCTGATGAAGCTGGACCTGCCCAGCGGTGTGGACATCGAGGTGAAGCTCTGAACCACTGACTCCGAGAGGATCAGACCAACGCCCGCCGCAAGGCGGGCTTTTTGCTGGCTACGGCCAGCAGGCCAGGTGTGGATGGCCTGACCCCGCGCGACGCTGAAGTGCGCTCCCTAGGATTCGATCCATTCGAAACCCTTGCCACGTGACGCAACTGGCCGTGCGCGAACTGCCACTGTTCCCGTTGCCGGATGTGGTGCTGTTTCCCCAGGAAGTGCTGCCGCTGCATATCTTCGAGCCGCGCTACCGAATGATGCTGCGCACGGTGCTCGAAACCGACCGGCGCTTCGGCGTGGTGCGCTGGGATCCACAGGAGGGGCGCATGGCCGATGTGGGCTGTTGCGCCGAAATCCTGCAGTGCCAGACCCAGGCTGACGACCGCAGCAACATCGTCACCCTGGGGCAGCAGCGCTTCCGCGTGTTGGAGGTGGTGCGTGAAGCACCCTTCAAGGTGGGACTGGTGAGCTGGATCGAAGATGAACACCCCCAGAGCCACGATCGACTGAGCGAACTCTCGACGGACGTGGAGAAAGCTCTGCGGGATGTGGTGGAACTCACCGGCAAGCTGATGGGCAAACCCACCGCTCTGCCCACCGACCTGCCCGATCTGCCCCGGGAGCTCTCCTTCTGGATCGGCTCTCACCTGGGCGGCCCCGTAGCCGATCAACAGCAGACCTTGCTGGAAATCACCGACACCGAGGAGCGGCTGCGCCAGGAATTCGAACTGCTGGATGAGACGCGGCGGCAGTTGGCCGCTCGCACCGTGTTGCAAGACACCTTCCGGGATCTGAGCGATTCCGGCACCGAAGAGGATCGCTGAAGCGTCGATGGCGATCTTTGCTGTGCTCTCCCCGTTTGCGGGAGGTTTGATGCTGCTGGCAGCGCTGCTCGCAGCCCTGCTGTTGCTCGGTCTGTGGGTTTGGAGCTGGCGCGATCGCGCCTTTGAAAGCACCGCCAGCGTGGCCGAGGCCTACGACCGCTGGACGGACGACCGCTTGCTGGAGCGGCTCTGGGGTGATCATGTGCACCTGGGCCACTACGGCAGCCCGCCGCGCCGGCGCGATTTTCGGCGCGCCAAGGTGGATTTCGTGCACGAGCTAGTGCGCTGGAGCGGCCTGGATCAACTCCCGCCAGGCAGCCGCGTGCTCGATGTGGGCTGCGGCATTGGCGGGAGTGCCCGCATCCTGGCCCGCGATTACGGCCTCGATGTGCTCGGCATCAGCATCAGTCCGGGGCAAATCCAGCGCGCTCAGGAGCTAACCCCAGCTGGCCTCAGCTGCCGCTTCGCCGTGATGGATGCGTTGAATCTGGAGCTACCCGATCAGAGCTTTGATGCGGTGTGGAGCGTGGAGGCGGGGCCCCACATGCCCGATAAGCAGCGCTACGCCGATGAGCTGCTGCGGGTGCTCAAACCCGGTGGCCGGCTGGCCGTTGCCGACTGGAACCGCCGCGATCCGGCCGTGCGCCCGCTGAATCGCCTTGAGCGCTGGGTGATGCACCAGCTGCTGGTGCAGTGGGCCCACCCTGAATTCGCCAGCATCCCTGGCTTCCGCCGCAATCTGGAGCAGAGCCCCTGGGGTGCTGCCCCTGGAGCCACCCTTCAGGTGGACACCGGCGACTGGAGCCCAGAAACCCTGCCCTCCTGGATCGATTCAATTCTCGAAGGGATGCGGCGCCCTGGCGCCGTGTTGGGTCTGGGTCCGAAGGCTGTGCTGATGGGATTGCGCGAAACACCGACCCTGCTGCTGATGCACTGGGGCTTCGCCACCGGAATGATGCAGTTCGGGGTGTTCCGCGGCCGCAAGCCCGCCTAGGCGGCTTCGAGCTGGGTGATCGGATAAGCGCCGAACAGAGCCAGGTGCTCACACAGAGGGCGCAACTCTTCCAGGGCCTGGAGCAGTGGTTCCTGGCCCTCGGGCAGCTCCAGATCCACAAAAAAGATGTATTCGCCCATCTCCCGCTTCGAGGGGCGTGATTCGATCCGGGTCATGTTGAGGGCGCGGTGGGCAAAGCAGGCAAGGGCCTCCAGCAGCGCCCCCGGGCGGTTGGCGTGCAGCGAAAAGGCGAGGCTGGCGAGCGGACCATCGAGGCTGCGCTCCCCGTGGCGCAGCAAGAGGAAGCGGGTGCAATTGCCCGGCACATCATTGATCGGATAAGCCAACACATCGAGGCCGTGCTCCTGGGCCGCCTGCAGCGACGCAATAGCTGCGCGAAAGCGACTACCCGCCACCATCCGGGCCGCATCGGCAGTCGAGCTGGTGGGAAGCTGCAGTGCTGCAGGTAGGTGGTCGCCAAGCCACTGGCTGCACTGGGCCAGGGCCTGGGGGTGCGACAGCACTTCACTCACTCCCTCGATCGCTCCGCTGCCCAGCAGGGCATGGCGGATCGGCAACACCAGGGCACGGGCCACCCGCAGCTCGGGGTGCTCCCAGAGGGCATCCATGCAGGCGGTCACCCCGCCCTCCACCGAGTTTTCCACGGGCACCACAGCCGCCTCACAGCGACCCTCCGCCAGCGCCTTGACCACGGCGCGGATGCCCACCTGGGGCATCAATTCGGGCGCCTCAATCTGCTCGAGCTCACAGAGACGAATCGCCGCCTGCTCCCCGTAGGTGCCAACCGGACCAAGAAATGCAATGCGCATACGGGCTGAGCAGGCCGTGCTGGATAGGATCATGACGCGCCGGC
>JBEDHJ010000002.1:0-3280 GCA_041174205.1 Cyanobacteriota bacterium
CGATGCCGAGTTGCTGTTGGCCGACGGGCTGATTGATCAGGCCGATCTACAGGTGTTGCCCCGAGGTGGCGACTCCCACCGGCTCGAGCTGGATCTGGCCCAGCAGCGAGCCTTTGCCCTCAGCCAGGCCCTGCTCCAGCGCTACCCCAGCTGGGGAGACGAGCGGCAGGAGCGCTTCGAGCACTGGCGGGACCAGCAGCGCGACTGGTTGGTGGATCACTGCCGCTTCATGGTGCTGCGGCGCCGCCATAACGGACAGCCCTGGTGGCAGTGGCCCGCTCCCCTGGCGCAGCGCCAGCGCGCCGCCATGCGCGCCCTTGATCAACAGGAACACCAGGCCCTGCTTCAGGAAGCCCTGGTGCAGTGGCAGCTCCAGGAGCAGTGGCAGCGTCTCCTGGATCACGCCCGCCAGCGTCAGGTGCAGGTGATCGGCGATCTGCCCTTCTATGTGGCCCACGACAGCGCCGATGTCTGGAGCCATCGCCGCCTGTTCTCAGCCCGCAGCGACGGCGAGCTGATCGAACAGAGCGGCGTGCCGCCCGATTACTTCTCCGCCACCGGTCAGCTCTGGGGCACGCCGGTGTATCGCTGGCCCCTCCATCGCCTCACCCGTTTTCGCTGGTGGCTGCGGCGCCTTGAGCGTCAGCTCAGCTTGTTTGATCTGCTGCGTCTGGATCACTTCCGGGCCCTGGATGCCGCCTGGTGTGTGCCTGGAGCTGACCGCACCGCCGAACATGGCCGCTGGCGTCCGTCGCCCGGCCGCAGTTTGTTGCGCAAGTTGAGCCGTCGCTGCGGTGCGGCGGGGTTGCCCTTGATCGCTGAAGACCTGGGTGTGATCACCCCGGCCGTGGAGGCCTTGCGGGATCGGCATCATCTGCCCGGTATGAAGATCCTGCAGTTCGCCTTCGACGGCCACGCCGACAACCCCTACCTGCCCGTCAACTACCAAGGCAGCAACTGGTGCGTGTACACGGGCACCCATGACAACGCCACCTGCATCGGCTGGTGGCAGAGCCTGGGCGAGGAGCAGCGCCATCAGGTGGAGGCACTGCTGGGAGCGGTGCATGCACCCGGTTGGCAGTTGCTGGAGTTGGCTCTGGCCAGCCGCGCCGACTGGGCAGTGGTGCCGCTGCAGGATCTGCTGAATCTGGGCGACGAAGCGCGCTTCAACACCCCAGGCACCAGCGCTGGCAACTGGTGCTGGCGGCTCGCCTCCAACCTGGATCAGATCAAGGGGCCGTTGCAGGGGTTGGGGGAGTTGGCGCAGCGCCACCAGCGCTGACGGGCGTTGCCTGGGGCAGCCGGTAGACCCCAGGCTGTTGGCTCACGTTGGCGAGCGGGGAGCCGTTCCAGAGCACCTCGTTTCCTTTGGGCGCCGGATTCACTTGCAGCCGCAGCGGTGTCTCCAGCTGCATCACCAGTTGCCCCTTGGCCCCATTCAGTTGGGAGCGTTGGCCTGTTTCGCTCTGCAGGTTGATGTTGCTGGCCTGGCTGAGGTTGAGCTCCAGCACGCCCCGTTGCGTTTGGTTGGTGCTCGTCGGGTTGAGACTGCTCAGCGCCCGACGCCCCTGTCCCAGGCTCGCTTGCTGGAGTGGCCGCAGGTCGGGATACAAGCTGAGCAGGGTGGAGCCTGGGTTGGGCGGTTTGGCCTGCTGAGCGGGCGGCAACGGTGCGATCGGCCGCAGGCTGAGCAGGTTGGCGGCGGCCAGCTGCTGTTGTTGCAGGTTGAGCCCGTAGATCAGCCCCAGGGTGATGCCGGCATAGAGAACGCCCCCCTGCCAGCTGCTGAACACATCGATCGAGCCGGGCGTGAAGCGCTGCAGCAGTCCTTGGCCCTGGCCGCCGCTGCCGGGCTGGCGGCTCTGGGGTGGCAGGGCCACATCCAGGCTGCCTGCGGGGAGCTCCAGATGTTGCTCGATCAGCGGCAGCATGGTGCGCAGGTAGGCGCCCTCTGGCAGGCGATCGCGCCAGCCCCGTTCCAGTGCTTCCAGCACCGGGGTGCTGATGCGGGTTTCCAGTGCCAGCTGCCGCAGGTTCAGACCGCGGGCTTCGCGTTCCTGGCGCAGCCGTCGGCCCATGGCGAGCAGGGGATCTTCCGCTGGCCCGCCTTCAGACCCTTCGTTCCCTTGCTGGCCCCCTCCCCGCCGGAACAGGCGGCCAAGGCTGGAGATCCTGGAGGCAAGCCTGGGCATTAAGGCCGGGTGTCCTGTTGCGGCCATTCTTGGGGATCCAGGCGCCGCCAGCGACCCTCCGGCAGATCCCCAAGCTCGATGGATCCGATCGCGACCCGTTGAAGATCGATCACGGGATGCCCTAGTAACTCAGCGGTGCGCCGGATTTGGCGGTTTCGCCCCTCATGCATCACCAGTTCCAGTTGGGTGGCATTGGGCTGCTGATCGAGGCGCTGGATCGTCACCGGCTGGCTGGGCTGGTCGTCGAGGGGCACGCCACGGGCCCAGCGGTCGAGTACGCCCTGGCTGGGTAGGCCCCGCACCCAGATCCGGTAGGTCTTGCTGTGTTGGAAGCGCGGATGGGTGAGCTGCAGCGTTAGCGCGCCGTTGTTGCTCAGCAGCAGGGCGCCGCGGCTGTGGAAGTCGAGGCGACCTACGGGATGGAGGCCTTGGCCGCGGGCGAGTTCCGGCGGCAGCAGATCGAGCACGATGGGCCGGCCATCGGGGTCATGGCAGCTGCACATCACCCCGGCGGGTTTGTTCAGCAGCAGCACCAACGGTGCTTGGGGCGGCCGCAGTGGGCGGCCATCGAGGCAGATGGCATCGCGCTGGGGATCGGCCCGTTCCCCCAGTTGGGCGGTGCGGCCATTCACGCTCACCCGTCCTGCTCTCAGCAGGGTTTCGGCATGACGGCGAGAGCCGAGCCCGGCCGCCGCGATCAGCTTCTGCAGCCGCTCCTCGGGCATGGCCTGGGCCTGAGATGCCCCCATTCTGCCCAGGAAAAAGGTGGTAGGTTTACGAAACGCCTGAGTTTCGTAAGTCGTTCGCCGCATGCCCTCGCTCCCGGTGATCCGTTCCGAGCGCGATGCCGCTGCCTTCGCCGGCGGCACCGATTTGGTGCGCTCCTATCTGCGGGATATCGGCCGTGTGCCGCTGCTGAGCCACGAGCAGGAGATCACCCTGGGGCGCCAGGTGCAGGAGCTGGTGGCCCTCGAAGAGCTGGAGCAGGAGCTCACCATGCGTGCCGGCGGCAGCAAGCCCGGGCCTGAGCAGCTGGCGGAAGCCGCGGGCCTCACGCCCCAGCAGCTGCGCAAGCGGCTGCGCAGTGG
>JBEDHJ010000003.1:0-4063 GCA_041174205.1 Cyanobacteriota bacterium
CGTGGGCCGTGATCACTCCCCCGAGGGCGGCGTAGGGGTTGATCGGCAGATCCAAATCCAGGATGTTGAGGGTGTTGTTGAAGGCTGAGTGCACGTAGTTATCGAGCACCGGCACTTCCACAAAATCGGGGTTGATCGGCAGGATCCCTGCTTTCACGCTCAGCCAGCCGTTGCCGTGGTTGCGCTCGATCGAGGCTTCCGTGAGATAGAAGCCAGCCTGATAGGCCTCCTGCTGCAAGGGAAACAAGGCCCCAATGGCAGTGTTGTAGTAGGCGTCCCCAACGTTCTGGTTAATGGTCAGGTTCAGCTGCCAGTGATCCCCTTCCCGCCAGCTGCTGCTGGGTTTGGACAGGCCTGAACCCAGATCGAGGCTGAGGGTGTTCTGCTGGATCCAGCTACCGGTTGATCGCTCACCCCCCAGGGGATTGAACAGCGGTTCGGCGGTGCTGCTCAGCTGCAGCTGCAGCCAATCGGGCAGCCCGAGCAGCTCTTGGGCAGTGGGCCAGTCGCTGGCCAGGTTGACCGGTTCGCTGCGGGCCGGAGCTATCAATCCAGCGATAGCCATGGCGGCAAACAGGGTCTGCTGGCCGCGTCTGAGCTGGCGCATGGCAGACCCTGCAGTGCGGCCACAGGATCTGTCCTGTGGCCTGATTTGGCAACACGCAGGCTGAGATCAGCCCTTCTTGCTGCGGCCGCGGCCCTTGGCAGCGGGAGCGGCTTCGCTGCCCTTGGCTTCGGCACTCACCTGCACGGGAGACAGCTCGCCTTCGCCGCTCACCACCACGCTCACCACGCGGCCGCCCTGGCGGATCACCCGCTGCAGGGCTTCGTTCATGCGGCTGAAGGGCACGCGGGTGGTGTAGGCGCCGTGGCGCACAAAGCGGTTGTTGGCGATGCCGGTGGCGGTGATGGTCACCACGCGGCTCCCCTCGCCGGCGGCACCGGCGCTGGGGCTCGACACCAGCAGTTCCTGGCTGCGGAAGCCGTAGGCGGGGGTGCCATCGATGCGGCGGGCGTTGCTCAGCTCAGCCACGGGCAGGTCGCTGCCGCTGGAGGTAGCGGCGCGGAAGGGGCCATCGGTGCTGATGTGGGCGTAGCGGCTGGCGGCTGACACGGCCACGGGCACGGGGCGGTTCTGGTGCAGGGCACGGCCGAGCTTGAACTGGGTGCCGCTGCCATCGCCTTTCACGGAAGCGGCGGCACCCCGGGCCAGCTGCATCAGCCAGGAGAACTGACGGCCCTCATGACCCACGGCATAGTTCCAGCCGTGCAGATGGGGCACGTTGTCGTTGCCGAAATTGCGGTTGTATTCGGCGCTGTCGAGATAGGAATCGATCTCGGCGTCATAACCCTGCTCCTGCAGGATCGTGAAGTGATGCAGCATCTCCTCTTTGTTCTGAGGAGCGCGGCCCAGCAGATGCTTGTGGTTGAGCTCGATGAAGCGGTAAGGGTTGCAGTTCTCGAAGAAGCGCGAGCGATAGAGGGCGCTCTTGGCCACGGTGCGAACGAACTCGCGCACGTTCAGGTAGCCGTTGCGGAACAGGGATTCGGCGCCCTCCAGGCGCTCATTGCTCATCAGGTACTGGCCGCCGAGCACCTGCTGATACACCGCGCGGATGATCGCGTTCTGGTCATCGCTGGAGCCGTTGGGCCGATGTTCCTTGCGTTCACCGGCGGAGAACCGCTCGATACCTAGGGCAGGTGCTTGAACGAGAGCCATGACGGTTGGGCTGGCAGGGAGGGGACCAGCAGAACCGTAGGGGCGTTATCTGATGTTGTCTTCAAAACATTGCGAGCTCTTTACGGGCGTTTTGCCCAGGGCTGGCGCATCAAGTCAGACAGGGTGAATCTCATCCAGAACCTGGCCACTGGCACAGACAGTGCGGCAGATCCGTTGCTCCTGGCGGCTCAGTTTGCGCGCGGCGATGTAGGCCAGCAGGGGGTTGGGATAGGTCTTGCTGTTATTCCAGCTGCCGTCGCTGCTTTGCAGCCACACCTGGGTTTGCATGGAGCTCGGCCTCCATTAAGCAACTGGACGGACCCTATGGAGCCGAGGTGAACCCTCCGAGTAGCAGGGGCTACCGAATTCGGATTTACTTCAGATTGATTGCCGATGGCCCTGGCTGCGCTGGAGTTGCTCAGCGATTTGTTGGCAGCGGGTGCCTTGCCGCAGCTGTGGCTCGGAGCTGCGCACCTCAAGCTGGGCTTCGCGTGAGCGGCTGCAATTCCAAGAAGCCAGAACGGTGACCCGCTGGGCCATGGGCAGGCCGCAATTGGGCCGATCGGAGGCCAGCACCTGGCTGGCGCTGCTCACGTATGGGTCGATCACCAAGCCCAGCTGCTGCAAGGGTTCGGCCAGTGCGTCCAGTAGGGCGTCACTGTCCACGCTGGTGATCCAGGAAAACAGTGCCATCCCCAGACTTGATCTTGCCAAGCAGTTAACGATGTGCTGCAGGCTGCAACAAGTGCTTTTCGGCACCAAATGATTAAGACAACGTAAAGGCCTGGCGGATCGCTCAGGCGATGTGCCAGCTCAATTGTTCTCCAGCGTGGAAGGGCACCAGCCGGCTCGGCTCTGCGGTGCCGTTGGCCAGCTCCAGGATCGCCGGTAGGCCTGGCTCGTCTGGATTCAGGGCGCGCCGCTCCAGGGTGACGCTGCCGGCATTGAGCGGCAGGCCGTAGAAGCGTGGCCCGTTCAGGCTGGCGAAGGCCTCGAGTTGCTCGAGGGCGTTCTCGTCGCTGAACACCTGGGCGTAGCTCTCCAGGGCATAGGGCGCGTTGTAGATGCCGGCGCAGCCGCAGCTGCTCTCCTTGGCGTGGCGCAGGTGCGGGGCTGAATCGGTGCCCAGGAAAAACTTCGGGTTTCCGGAGGTGGCCGCCGCCCGCAGCGCCAGGCGGTGCTGCTCCCGCTTGGC
Source organism: Cyanobacteriota bacterium (assembly GCA_041174205.1). Taxonomy (GTDB): domain Bacteria; phylum Cyanobacteriota; class Cyanobacteriia; order PCC-6307; family Cyanobiaceae; genus Vulcanococcus. The sequence continues at coordinate 2,916 of JBEDHJ010000003.1, forward strand.
CACCGGCAGGCAATACATGTCCGGCCGCAACCCGCCCTGGAACAGGGCATTGCGGTTGATGTGCAGGTGGTGGGGGGTGATGGTGGCCGCCAGGTTGCTGGGGCCCGCTTCCACAAACCTCACGGCGTCAGCGGTGGTGATGTGTTCGAGCACCACCTTCAGAGCCGGGTGCCGCTCCAGCAGGGGCTTGAGGTGGCGCTCGATGAACACGGCTTCGCGATCAAAGATGTCCACCGCTGGATCGGTCACCTCCCCGTGGATCAGCAGGGGCATGCCGATGCGCTCCATGCAGGTGAGCACCGGGTTGATGTGGGCGAGATCGCGCACGCCGGCATCGGAGTTGGTGGTGGCTCCAGCCGGGTAGAGCTTCGCTGCGGTGAACACCCCGGCCGCAAAGCCTGTTTCAAGCTCGGCCGGCGCGATCGTTTCCGTGAGGTAGGCCGTCATCAAGGGTGTGAACCCCGCCGCCGCCTCGGGGCCGGCGCTGCGCTCCAGGGCCGCCAGGATCCGATCGCGGTAAGCGCTGGCCTGCTCCGTGCTGGTGATCGGCGGTTTGAGGTTGGGCATCACGATCGCCCGGGCAAATTGGGCGGCGGTGTGGCCCACCACGGCCTGCAGCAACGCCCCATCGCGCAGGTGCACGTGCCAGTCGTCGGGCTTGCGGATGGTGAGGGTCTGTTGGGGCGAAGTGCCGGCCATCGCAGTGAAGCCCTGCTGGTGCTGTGCCCTTAGTTTCGTTCTTGATGGAGCCGGCATCCCCAGCGCAGTTGGTGGCAATCCGGGTGCAGCCCCGGGCCAGCCGCGAGCGGGTGCTGGGTCTGCGCGGCGAGGCCATCGCCATTGCCCTGAAGGCGCCGCCAGTGGATGGGGCGGCGAATCAGGCGCTGCTCAAGCTGATCGCCCGCCAGCTGAAGGTGTCTGCCGCGGCGGTGGAGCTGGTGCGCGGCGCCACTGGGCGCAGCAAATGGATCCGGGTGGCGGGCTGGAGCGCTGATCAGGTCAGAGCGGCACTGCTGCGCCCTGGTGTGTGAGCAGCAGGTTGAGGGTCTCCTGCAGGGGCAGGGGCTTGGCCAACAGGTAGCCCTGGCCCCAGTGGAACCCCTGGCGCTGCAGCCACTGGCGTTGGGCTTCTGTCTCCACGCCTTCTG
>JBEDHJ010000004.1:0-17514 GCA_041174205.1 Cyanobacteriota bacterium
AAATGCTGCAGACCGGCGCACACGCCGACCACATCCACCAAGGCATCGACAGCCCCCACTTCATGGAAGTGGACGCGCTCGGCCCCGTAGCCATGCACGGCTGCTTCCGCCTCTGCCAACAGTCCGAACACCGCCAATACCCGCTGCTTCAGGCGAGGCTCCAACGCGGCTGAACCCAGCTGCTCCCGCAGGCCCCCCCAGCGGCGGTGGGGAGGCGAGGGTTCCGTGAGGACGACCTGAAGGTGCAAGCCGCGCAATCCAACGCTGCGGGCCTCCTGCAGCTCCAGGCGATAGGCCCCGGCCAGGCCGAGCGCTGCCAACGGCTCGTGCACCACCGCTTGCGGCAGGCCCAAATCCAGCAGCGCCGCCAGCAGCATGTTGCCGGCCAATCCTGTGGGGCAATCCACCACAGCAAGCCGAGGCTGGGTCGACATCAGACCCGTGCCAACAGGGAGTCAGCCTGCTGGTCCAATTCGCTGCGGCGCTGGCGCAACCATTGCTCCACCTCGCGGCGGGCTCGGCGCTGCTCCTGTTGGGCCGTGGCCACGTCGTAGCCCGACAGGCCCCAGAGGCGGCCGAGTAGGGCTCGATCATCGGCTCCGCCGCGGGAGCCTCCGTAGACCAGTTGCTCAGCAATCATCCCGGCCTGAAGCACGCGGCTCCAGCGGCGCAGATCCTCGAGGGCCAGCTTGGCGTGGGCGGGAGGCTCCAACTGGGTGCTGCCGTTGGCGCTGAGGCCCTCTCGCAGACAGGCGCGGCTGCCCACGAGCACCTGCTTCACCGGCAAGTTGTTATCGGCCGCCACCAGAACATGGCCAGCTTCATGAATGGCGATCCGGCGCAACCGGGCGGCACCGATGCCCGCCGGCAATGCTTCGGCCAGTAGGTGCCCCCCCAGCCCGCCGAAGCGGGCCGCATCCACGGTGAGCGCCACCAGGCCGCCACCGGCCGCCACGGCGATCAGCCATGGCGATAGACCCAGCGGAGGGCCAACAACGGCAATCACGGTGATCGCTGCCACGGCAGCACCGGCGGACAGGGCCGCCGTGGAGCCCTGATCGGAGCTTGGGAAGCGCTCCGGTGCGTCCATGGTCAGCGGCGGGGACCGGGGCGACCGCGACCGGGCCCACGACCCTTGCCAGCCCGCTGGGGCACCGGCGCAATCACCTCGTGTTGCTCGAGCTGGAGCTGTTGTCCTTGGCGCCGGAGGTCGAGGGAGACAAAGTGGCGCAGGTGCTCTGGGGCAATCTCACCGCGCAGCTGCAGCTTGAAGGGTGTGGGGCGCGAACCATCGGCACGGGGCTGCTGGCGGATCTTCACAACCAGATCGCCATCCTCAGGGCGGGTGTAGATCAGCTCGCCGCGCACCGAGAAATAACCATCCCCTTCGGGAAGATCGTCGGCAGGAGGAGCGCCCGCCTCCGCATCGGCAGCACTCTGGGTGGCGATTTCAGTGGCGGCCAGGGTGCTGGGCTCCCACACCCCCACCAACTGCAGATGCAGCTTGTCGGGATCGCGGAAGCGGGGGTATGCCACCCAGAGATGGGGCTTGCTCAGATCGAGGTGGCGGCGCATCAGGGTGAGCACCCGGCCCAGCACCACGGCTTCGATGGCAGTGCCGTCTTCGGCCTGCAGGGTGCCACGGGTGAGTTGGTCAGGGTCTTCGGGCACATAGGTCCCCCGCACCACACCGATGGCCCGGTACTGCATCGGTTCGGTGACCGGTGAAATGGGGTGTTGACGCATCGTGGCTGAAACCCTCTGGGCGCTCGTGTTGTCCATGGCCCGGCCGCCAATGTAACCAGCCCTTGCGAAGGCTCCAGACTGAGGCGCATCCATGCGCTGAACCATGCCGCCACGCTCCAGCACCAATGCTCGAGGGCTGCTGCTGAGCCTGGCGGCCATCGCCCTGGTGGCCGGCGCACTGGCAGGAGGCTGGTGGCTGGGCGTGCGCAGCCGCAGTGGAGAAGGCGATCGCTCCAGGACTGCCGTGGAACGGCAGGCTGAGCAATTGCGGGATCGGCTGGCCAACGGCAGTGCCAGCGAAGCCGAGCAGCAGCGCCTGGTGCAGTTGCTTTTGGCGCTCGGCCAGGACCAGGAAGCCACCACGCTGCTGGAGCAACTGGCAGATCAACAGCCCCAACGCTGGCAGCTGCGCCTGCTGCTGGCAGAACTGCATCGGAATCAGAACGACCGCGCCGCTGCTGAACGGGAACTGCGCCAACTGCTCAACCTCCGTCCCGATCGGATCGAAGCGCTGCAGCTGATGACCCTGCTGCAGCTCGAGCAGGGCCGCGGGGGTCAGGCCCAAAACCAGCTCAAGGCCCTGATGGCCAAAGGCAGCAAACCCAGCATTCAGCCCCAGGTGTTGCCAATCGGCCTGCTGTTGGGAGACCTGCAGCAACGGATGGGGCAACGCCAGGAGGCCCTGGCCACTTACACACAGCTGGCGGCCAGCTTCCCTCGCGATCCGCGGCCCCTGTTGGCGCTGGCTTTGCTGCGACAGGAACAGGGCGATAGCAAAGGAGCGCAGGAGGCGTTAGCCCAAGCCCGCAGTCGTCAGCCCGGTGTGAAGAACCCGCGCTTGGATCAGGTGGCTGCCAGCTGGGGAATTAGCAGCCTGCGCCAAGCAGCAGCTAAGGCGCCTTCACCTGAGACGAAGGAGCAGCGGCAGCAGGAGACTGAACCTCCAACGCCTTGAGGGCTGCATCCACAGCATCGCCAGGCGGGGTGGCGTCGTCCATGGCCGTGCCCTTGCGGATTTTGTTCATCAGATCGATCGGGTTGGTGGTGTCCAGCACGGATCCAGGCTTCGACGTGCCGTTGCTACCCCCAGGGCCGTAGTCGTAGATCTGCTTTTCCTGGGTGGACATGCCCCAGGAGTTGTAGTCGGCTTTGGCGGCCTGGCCGCACACACCAGCAGCCAGCAGTGACACCACTCCCATTGCAAGGGTCACCCGTAGACGAAGGGTGGAAGGGCGTCCCATCACCATCTGTTTGATCGCAAGGTGGGAATCGTAGGAGGGCTTTCCCTGCAGGGGGGATCTTCTGTGATAACCCAACCTGGACAAACCCCAGCCCGACAGAACGTCTCCGGTCTCCCTCCCATGCGCATCGCCAGTTGGAATGTGAACTCCGTGCGCACGCGGCTCGATCAGGTGCAGGCCTGGCTGAGGCGGGAGCAGCCGGAGGTTCTCTGCCTTCAGGAAACGAAGGTTGCCGATGACCTGTTCCCCAGGGAGGCCTTTGAGCAACTGGGTTACCAGTGCGCCATCAGCGGTCAGAAGGCCTACAACGGCGTGGCCCTCATCAGCCGTCTGCCGATGGAGGATGTGCAGATCGGCTTCACGGCCCTGCTGCCGGATGACCCAGAGGCCTCCGGACTCAGTGAACAGAAACGGGTCATCAGTGCGCTGATTGATGGCGTGCGCGTGCTCAACCTCTACGTTCCCAACGGCAGCTCACTCAGCAGCGAGAAATACGCCTACAAACTCGAGTGGCTGTCCTGCTTAAAGCGCTACCTCGCAGCTCAAGACCAGGCAGGCGATCCGCTCTGCATGGTCGGCGACTTCAATATCGGCCCCGAAGCTCGCGATCTGCATGATCCAACACGTCTCACCGGCGGCATCATGGCCAGCGATGCCGAACGAGAAGCGCTTCAGGCTGCGCTTGGGGATCGGCTCACGGATGCCTTTCGCTTGTTTGAACCGGCCAGTGGCCACTGGAGCTGGTGGGACTACCGCAGCGGCGCCTGGGACCGTGACCAGGGCTGGCGGATCGACCACATCTATCTCAGCCCGGAGCTGGTGGACTGCGCCACGGGTTGCATCATCGACAAGGCACCTCGCGGCAACACCCAACCCAGCGATCACGCACCCGTGATGGTGAACCTGGCCTGGGACGAGAGCGAGGACAACGAAGAGGACTGGGACTAATCCAGCGTGCCTCAGAACACCACAGCTTCGTCCGGCAGTTCCACACCCGCTTCTTTGAGTTGCACCTGCCGGCGAAGGGATTCACCGCACGTTTTCGGCGTCGGAAATAGCTTTCCGGGATTCGCAAGTCCATCGGGATCAAAGGCCCGGCGCACGAGCTGCATGGTGGCCTGATCATCCGCACTGAACATCCAATCCATGTAGCAACGTTTGTCGCTGCCAACACCGTGCTCTCCGCTGATGCTGCCGCCGGCATCGATGCAGAGCCTCAGGATTGCGCCACCCAGAGCTTTCACGCGCTCATTCACGCCCTCTTCACCGGCGCGATAGAGGATCAGCGGGTGCAGGTTGCCGTCTCCGGCATGAAACACATTGGCCACGGCCAGGCCGTGCTCGGCGCTGAGTTGATCAATGGCCGCCAATACCCCTGGCAGAGCTGTACGCGGCACCACGCCGTCCTGGAGGTAATAACTGGGGAACTGGCGGCCGAGGGCTGAGATGGCGCTCTTGCGTCCCTTCCACAACCGCGCCCGCGCCTCCTCGCTCCAGGCCTCGCGCACCGCCCCGGCACCAGCGTCCAGACAAAGGCGGCTGGCGATCTCCACCGATTCCTTCACCTCGAGTTCGTGGCCATCGAGCTCGATCAGCAAGACCGCCGCGGCCTCACGCGGGTATTCATCCACCCCGAAGTAGTCATCCACCGCCTGGATGCAGGGGTTGTCCATCATTTCCATGCCCGCCGGCAGCACCCCGGCCCCGGTGATCAGGCGCACGGCCTCACCGGCCGCCTCCATCGAGGCGAAATCCGCCAGCAGCACCGCCACCGTTTGCGGGGTGCGCAACAGCCGCAATGTGATCGCGGTGGCGATACCGAGGGTGCCTTCACTGCCGATGAACACCCCACGCAGATCCAGACCGGCCATCTCCGGCAACGTCCCGCCCAGGGTGGTGATCGAGCCATCCGGCAGCACCACCTCCATCGCCAGCACGTGGTTGCTGGTGACGCCGTATTTGAGGCAATGCACCCCGCCGGAGTTTTCGGCCACGTTGCCGCCAATGCTGCAAGCCACCTGGCTGGAGGGATCTGGCGCGTAATAGAAGCCGTCGCCCGCCACGGCACGGGTGACCCAGCTGTTGATCACCCCCGGCTGCACGGTGATCCGCTCATTGGCCAGATCCACCTCCAGCACCTTGCGCATGCGGCTGGTGGCGATCACCAGAGCGGGCTGCTCCGCCAGCGCCCCCCCGGAGAGGCCAGTGCCACTGCCCCGGGCGATGAACGGCACCTCCAGCTCGGCGCAGAGCTTCACCACCGCAGCCACCTGTTCAGTGGTTTCCGGCAGAACCACCAACGGCGGCTGATGGCGGTTGAGGGTGAGGCCGTCGCAGTCGTAGGCCAGCAACTCCTGACGCTTCGACACCACAGCCCTGGGCGGGAGCAAGGGCCGCAGGCGGCGTTCAAGCAAGCCCCAGTCAGGCGTCACAGAGATGGGCCACGGTGGCAAGACCTTAACGAGAGTTCCTCCACTGGACTCTCGGGCCTGCAATTGCGTAAGGATGGTGCGCTCAAGCTTTCGTCTGCGGATTCCGTTTTGACCTCGGCACCTGTTTCGGCTCCCGTGCACAACACCACCCGGTCCCAGGAACTGTTCAGTGCCGCTCAGACGCTGATGCCTGGTGGCGTGAGCTCACCGGTGCGCGCGTTCCGTTCCGTGGGCGGCCAGCCGATCGTGTTTGACCGCGTCAAGGGCGCCTACGCCTGGGACGTGGACGGCAACCGCTACATCGATTACATCGGCAGCTGGGGCCCCGCCATCTGCGGCCATGCCCACCCCGAGGTGATCAGCGCCCTGCATGACGCCCTTGAGAAGGGCACCAGCTTCGGCGCGCCCTGTGCCCTGGAGAACCAGCTGGCCGAGATGGTGATCGAGGCGGTGCCGTCGGTGGAGATGGTGCGCTTCGTGAATAGCGGCACCGAGGCCTGCATGTCGGTGCTGCGCCTGATGCGCGCCTTCACCGGCCGCGAAAAGATCATCAAGTTCGAGGGCTGCTACCACGGCCACGCGGACATGTTCCTGGTGAAGGCCGGCTCCGGCGTGGCCACCCTCGGGCTGCCCGATTCCCCCGGAGTGCCGCGCACCACCGCCGCCAGCACCCTCACCGCCCCCTACAACGACCTTGAGGCGGTGAAGCAGCTCTTCGCCGAGAACCCCGGTGAAATTGCCGGCGTGATCCTCGAGCCCGTCGTGGGCAACGCCGGCTTCATCACCCCTGAGCCCGGCTTCCTCGAAGGCATCCGCGAACTCACCAAGGAGAACGGTGCTCTGCTGGTGTTTGACGAAGTGATGACCGGCTTCCGCATCAGCTATGGCGGCGCCCAGGCCAAGTTCGGCATCACCCCCGATCTCACCACCATGGGCAAGGTGATCGGCGGCGGTCTGCCCGTGGGTGCCTACGGCGGCCGGGCCGACATCATGAGCATGGTGGCCCCTGCTGGCCCCATGTATCAGGCCGGCACCCTCAGCGGTAACCCCCTGGCGATGACCGCCGGCATCAAGACCCTCGAACTGCTGAAGCAGCCCGGCAGCTACGAGCGCCTGGAAGCGATCACCAAGCGGCTGATCGACGGCATCCTCGATGGCGCCCGCAGTGCCGGCCTGCCGATCACCGGTGGTTCGATCAGCGCCATGTTCGGCTTCTTTCTCTGCGAAGGCCCGGTGCGCAACTTCGAGGAAGCCAAGGCGGCCGACACCGTGCGCTTCGGCAAGCTGCATCGCGCCATGCTCGAGCGGGGCATCTACTTGGCCCCCAGCGCCTTCGAAGCTGGCTTCACCTCGCTGGCCCACTCGGACGAGGACATCGACGCCACCATCAGCGCCTTCCGCGAATGCTTCGCAGCGGTGGCCTGAATCCCACCGATCCGCTCTCGGCCAGACGCCGCGGCACCACCCGACTCGCCGCGGCCCTCGCGGCTGGGCTGGCGTTGTTGGCCATTCTGGGTCGCAGCAGCGATCCAGCGGCACGAGCGGTGCCTTCGGGTGCGCCACTCAGCCTTGGTGCTGCCCTGGCCCTCACCGGCAACGCCAACCTCTACGGCCAGGACCAGCGCATGGGCATTGCCCTGGCGGGCCGCTGGTTTGAGGCCAAGCCCCATCCCCGCGCGGTGCAACTGCAGCTGGAGGACGGCGCCTCGGATGAGCCCAGTGCTATCTCTGCCTTCAACCTGCTGATCCGCCGCGGTGTGGTCGCTCTGATCGGCCCCACCCTCTCCCAGCAGGCCTTCGCCGCCGATCCGATCGCCCAACGGCAGGGCGTGCCCGTGGTGGCCCCCTCCAACACCGCCAAGGGCATTCCCCAGATCGGGAGCTTCATTAGCCGCGTGTCGGCCCAGAGCTCGGTGATCGCACCGCTCTCGATCGATGAAGCCCTGAGGCGTGCACCCAACACCCAGCGCGTGGCGGTGTTCTTCGCCCAGGACGACGCCTACAGCACCGCCGAGACGGCGATCTTTCAGAAGGTGTTGGCCGCCCGTGGCCTCAAGCCGGTGAGCGTGCAGCGCACTCAGTTGGCCGACAACGACTTTCAGAACCCCATCACCGCCGCTCTGCAGCAGCGGCCTCAGCTGGTGGTGATCTCGGCCCAGGCGGTGGATGGGGGCAACCTGATCCGGCAGCTGCGCGAGCTGGGCTACCGCGGTCAGATCGTTGTGGGCAATGGGCTCAACACGCCCAACATCTATCCCATCTGCCAGCGCTGGTGCGATGGCGTACTGATCGCCCAGGCCTACAGCCCTGAGCTCAACACGCCGATCAACCGCACGTTCCGGCGACTCTTCGCCGAGGCCAACAATGGCCGCATCCCAGGCCAGATCGCCGCCCAGGCCTGGACGGCCTATCAAGTGCTGTTCGAAGCCGTTCAACGGCTGCAAGCGCGGGGCGGGTTAGCAGGGGTGACCCTGGGCGAAGCCCGTCGGGAGTTGATGCAAGAACTGCTGGCTGGCCACTACGACACCCCCCTGGGGCCCATTCACTTCCGGCCGGATGGTGAGGTGGTGCAGGGGCGTTTCTATGTAGCCCAGGTGCGCATGGATGCATCAGGCCGCAGTGGCCGCTTCACCCTGGTGCGCGAACTGGAGCTTGGGGAGGGCAAGCCGTGATCGAGGCCGTGCTGCAAACCCTGCTCAATGGTGCAGCCAGTGGTGGGGTGTATGCCCTGGTGGCTCTGGGCTACACGCTGATCTTTTCCGTGCTGGGGGTGATCAACTTCGCCCAGGGCGCACTGTTCAGCCTGGGGGGCTACCTCACCTATCTGTTGCTGGGCGGCAAGATCGGCGTGAACGGGGCACTGCCGGGGCTGGCCTTGCCGGTGGGGCTTCCCTTCTGGTTAGCGCTGCTGCTGGCGGCCCTCGGCTCTGGGTTGATCGGTCTGGCGGTGGAGCGCATCGCCTTTGCCCCACTGAGGCGCCGCAATGCGGAACCGCTGCTGTCGCTGATCACCAGCCTCGGCGCTGGGGTCGTGCTGGTGAACCTGCTCCAGATGCTGATGGGAGCGGAGGGCTACGCCTTCCCCCAGGGAGCCGCCGTAGTCGCCAACCTGCCGGAGTCGCTGCTGATCGGGGGCGCGCGCATCCGCACCATTCAGGTGTTGCTGCTGCTGATTTCGGCGGTGGCGGTTGCCGCGTTGAGCCTTTGGCTGGAGCGCAGCCGCAGCGGCAAGGCGATGCGCGCTGTAGCCGAAGACGCCACCACGGCCACATTGCTGGGCATCGATAGCGAGGCGATCGTGCGCCTGGCCTTTCTGTTCAGCGGCATGCTGGCGGGCCTGGGTGGCGGCCTAATCGGCATGAGCGTGAGCTTGGCGGGTCCCTACTTCGGCATCAGCTATGGCCTCAAGGGGCTGGCGGTGCTCGTGCTCGGGGGGCTCGGCAGTGTGCCCGGCGCGATTGTGGGAGGACTGGTGATGGGGCTGGCCGAGGCCCTGATCCCGGCGGCAGCCTCGGGTTGGCGGGATGCCCTGGCCTTCGCGATCCTCTTTGCCGTGCTCGTGTTGCGTCCCAGCGGCCTGCTGGGGCGGCGGCAGCTGGAGAAGGTGTGAAGCGATGGGAGCTGCGCGGTGATCGATAACGGCCTGCTGGTGCAGATGATCCTCGGGGCGCTGCTGGGGCTGTCGGTCTACCTGCCGATGGCGGCAGGGCAGCTGTCTCTGGCGACGCCAGCTTTTTATGCCGTGGGGGGAACGCTCGCGGCTCTGCTGGCCACCCAGGGCAGTCCCCAGGCCAGCATCAGCCTCGGAGCGGTGTTCGGCGAAATGCTGCTGGCGGCTGCTCTCACCGCCGGACTGGCCCTGCTGGTGGGGCTACCGGTGCTGCGCCTGCGAGGGATCTATCTGGCGATCGCCACCATTGCCCTGGTGGAGATCGTGCGGGTGGCCATCCTCAACCTCCCCTTCACCGGTGGTGCCACCGGCATCTTTGGCATTCCCCAGCCGTTCCAGCAGCCATTCGGCTATGTGCTGCTCAGCGGCGGGCTGCTGGCGCTGTGCGGCTGGCTCTGTCAACGGCTGGAGGCCAGCCGGCTGGGCCGCTCAATGGCTGCCATCCGTGATGACGAACTCGCCAGCCGCTGCATGGGCATCCAGACGACGCGCGTGAAGCTCACCGCGTTCGTAGCCAGCGCTGTGGTTGCCGGCATCACCGGGGTGATTGCAGCCCACTACCTCAACACCTGGAACGCCCGTCAAGGCAGCTTTGACGTGGCGATCACCACCCTGGCCTTCGTGATCCTGGGGGGCTCCCGCAGCTGGCTGGGCCCCGTGGTGGGCGGCTTACTGCTCACCGCCCTACCGGAACTGCTGCGCCCCGTGGGCGATCTGCGCCTGGTGTTATTTGGCCTGGTGATCCTGCTGGGCCCCGTGTTTTTCCCCCAGGGCCTGATCACCCCGGCACTCCTGGAGCGAATCGGCAGGTGGAAACCATGAGCGCCGCCAGCCCTGATCCCCTGCTGGAGCTCCAGCAGATCGGCCGCCGCTTCGGCGGACTTCAGGCCCTCAGCGAGGTGAGCTTCAGCGTCCAGGAGGGCGAGATTTTTGGCTTGATCGGCCCCAACGGCGCCGGCAAAACCACCCTGTTCAACCTGCTCTCCGGCGTCACCCCCGCCTCCAGCGGAGCGATCCACTGGCGCGGCAGGAGCCTGCAGGGGCTCAGCCCCGACCGGCACAACCGCCTGGGTATCGCACGAACCTTCCAGAACCTGCGCCTGTTCACCGGCCTCACCGTGTTGGACAACGTGGTGGCAGCCCTGCACCGCCACCCCCAAGGCAGCGGCCTGGATGCACTGTTCAACACGCCACACTTCCGCCGCAGCCAGAAGGAGTTGCGGCAGCGCGCGTTCGACTTGCTCGAGGAATTGGGCCTGGCCGATCAGGCCCACCGTGAAGCCGCCGGCCTGGCCTACGGCGATCGGCGTCGCCTCGAGATTGCCCGAGCCCTGGCCACCAACCCCACCCTGCTGCTGCTGGATGAACCAGCCGCCGGCATGAACCCCAGCGAAAAAGAGCAGCTCTGTGCCCTGCTCAGCGAGCTACGCCAACGGCACGATCTCACCCTGCTCGTGATCGAGCATCACGTGCCGCTGCTGATGCAGCTGTGCCACCGGTTGGCGGTGCTGGATTTCGGACGCTTGATCGCCCTGGGCACCCCGGAGCAGATCCAACGGGATCCGCGCGTGATTGAGGCCTATCTGGGAGGCAGCACATGAGCTCAAGACCCAGCCAACCCCTGCTGCAGATCGAGCAGCTGCAGGTGCACTACGGCAGTGTGCAGGCCCTGGCGGGCATCTCCCTGCAGGTGCAGCGCGGTGAATTGGTGACGCTGCTGGGATCCAACGGCGCGGGCAAGAGCACGACGCTGCGCGCCATCTCGCGACTGGTGCCCGCCAGCGGCGGGCAGATCCTGTGGCATGGAGCCGATCTGGCCCCCGTGCCTGCCCACCGCACCTTGAAACTGGGCATCGGCCATTGCCCTGAAGGTCGCCGGCTGCTCAACCGGCAGAGCGTGGCCTTCAATCTCGAGCTTGGGGCCTACCTGCGCCGCGATCGTGCCGGCATCGCCGCAGATCTGGAGCGCTGCTACGGCTTGTTTCCCAGACTCGCCGAACGCCGCCAACAACAGGCAGGCGCGCTGTCTGGGGGAGAGCAGCAGATGTTGGCCATCGCCCGTGCGCTGATGGGACGCCCCGAGTTGCTGATGCTGGATGAACCCAGTCTGGGGCTGGCACCGAAACTGGTGGCCGAGGTGATGGCCGTGCTGGCAGATCTACACCGCCATGGCCAAACGATCTTGCTGGTGGAGCAAAACGCTCAGGCCGCGCTGAACATCGCAGATCGGGGCTACGTATTGGAAGCCGGCTTGATTCAGCTGCAGGCCAAGGCCTCTGAATTGCTCAAGAATCCGCAGCTAAAGGCGGCATATCTAGGGGGCTGAATCACAGCGATGGTTGGAGCTTGGATCGGGCTGGGACGCGAACTACTGGCCAGCCGCTGGAGCCTGCTGTTGATCTTCACGGCATCAGCGCTGTTCGTGGAGCTGAATGCTGCGATGCCGATCGGCCAACTGATCGGTTGGTTTGTGGTGTGTGGGTTGGGCCTGGTTCCGCTAGCCAGGATGATCGCTGAGATGGTGGAAGCCCTGGCCGATCGTCTCGGCGATCGCATCGGCGGCCTAGTGAGTGTGGCGCTGGGCAATCTTGTGGAACTGGTGGTGTCCTTCACGGCCCTCGCCAGCGGCTTGTATGAACTGGTGGTGATCTCCGTGGCCGGTGCTGTGATCACCAATTGCCTGCTGATCCTTGGCATCAGCACCTGCCTGGGAGCCCGCCACACAGCCACGATCGAGATCCACCCCCACAGCACGGGACTGCAGAGCCAGCAACTCTTGATCAGCACCATCTTTCTGGCGGTGCCATCGATCTTTTTTCTGCGCCTACGCGATCCCATGAGCGATGGCAGCAACAGCTTTGATGCCTTCGGTAGCTATTCGCTGGTCGTCGCCATGCTGGTGCTGATCTTTTACCTCCTGGCGTTTGCCTATCAACTCGGCACGGGGCGAAATCTCTATGTGCGCCAGCAATCCGAACAGGTGCTGCCCCCAACCGGTGAGGAACGCCCGCTGATGGTGCTGATCGGCATGCTGCTTCTGGTGAGTGTGCTGCTGGTTGGGGTTTCGGAGCACCTGGTGGAATCGCTGCAGCTGCTGGTGGATGGCGCCCATCTCAATCCGCTGTTTGTCGGTCTGTTCCTGCTGCCGCTGTTCGGATCCTTCTCAGAAGGCCTGATCGCGGTGAAGGCCGCCCTCACCCATCGCATGGACCTGGCGATGACGAGCACCGTGGAATCCAGCGTGCAACTGCTGCTGTTCGTGCTGCCAGTGCTGGTGCTGTGCGGCATCCCGATGGGGCGCTTTTTGCACATGGCCATCCCGACCGATGCGCTCCTGTGCTTGGGGGCCACAGTGCTGGCCGTGCACTGGATCACGGAAAACCGCGAGCTCAGTTGGTATGAGGGATCCATGCTGCTCACCCTCTACGCGGTCATGGCCAGTGGCAGCCTGCTGCTGGGCCACTGACAAGCGGTGAATCGAAGCCCCCGTTCTCAAGGGCGCTCGGCGACGGCTGCGGAATCCAACCGACGCGGATCGGCCACCCCGAAGCTGCCAACGCGTGTTGCGGAGGTAGCCCCTGAGCTGTAGCGCACCTCAACGGAATTCGCAGAACCCATGGCCGGCGTCAGCTGCAGCGTGTGGCCGCGTTGCTGCAAGAGCTGGAGTGTGTCAGGGCTGAACCCCTGCTCGATGCTGATCTGATCGGGCCAGAGCTGACTGTGCAGCCGCGGCGCTGCGACCGCGCTGGCCAGGTTGAGGCCATGCACCAAGCGATTGAGGAGCACCTGCAACACGGTGGAGATGATGCGGCTGCCGCCAGGGCTGCCGGTGGCCAGCAGCGGTGATCCATCCGGACGGAAGACCAGCGTGGGTGTCATCGAACTGAGCGGCCGCCGGCCCGGTGCGATGGCGTTCTGGCTGCCCTGCCGCAGGCCGTAGGCATTGGGGGCGCCGGGCTTGGCCGTGAAATCGTCCATCTCGTTGTTGAGCAGAAAACCCGCACCGGGCACCGTGATGCCATTGCCGTAGGCGGTGTTCAGCGTGGTGGTGGTGGCCACCAGGCCTCCATCACGGTCCACAACGGAGAGATGCGTGGTGTTGGTGCCTTCTCCCAGGGGGCTGGGTTCAGCCTCCAGCTCCGCAGCCGGGCGATGGCGATCCGCTCGGATGCGTTGTCGCTGATCCGACGCATAGCGATCACTGAGGAGACGACCCAGGGGCATCACCACCTGATCGGGATCACCCAAGAGGCGATTGCGATCGCGGTACGCCAGGTTCATCGCCTCCACCATCGGGTGGATCGTGGCGGCACTGTTGAGGCCGGTCGTGGCCAGGTTGAGCGGCTCGAGCACCTTGAGCAGCTGCAGCAGCGTGGCGCCGCCACCACTCGGGGGCGGCATCGTGAGCACGGGATGGCCCATGAAGCTGATCTGGAGTGGTGTGGCCCATGGGGCTTGATAAGCCGCGAGATCCGCACGATTGATCAGGCCACCATTGGCCTGCATCAAGGCGGTGAGCTGCTGAGCCAGCCGGCCGCGATAGAAGCAGCTCGGGCCCTGCTGGGCGATGCAGCGCAAACTGGCCCCCAGCTCAGGCTGACGCAGCCATTCACCAGGCCGATAGGCAGAGCCATCAGCCTTGAAGAACTGGCGGGCACTGGCGGGGTGGGCCTTGAGCAACGGCGCTGCAGCCTGCAGGGATGCACTGAGTTCGGCACCCACCGGAAAACCCTGCTCCGCCAACTGGATCGCGGGCTGCATCACCACAGCCAATGGCAAGCAGCCGTAGCGGGCATGAACCCGCGCCAGCCCAGCCACCGTGCCGGGCACGCCCGTACTGAGCAGGCTGCGCAGAGCCCGCTCACGATTGACGCTGCCGTCGGAGTTGAGAAACAGATCAGGTCCAGCCGCCAGAGGCGCCGTCTCGCGGAAATTGAGGGCCACCGCCTCGCCGCGGCCCACGGCCACCGCCTGCGGCGGCGAGGCCTCGCGGGCCACAGCCCTGCAGGTGCTGATCGCACCACTGCGGGGCAACCACAACACGAGAAAACCACCGCCACCAAGGTTGCCCGCCTGGGGCAGCGTGACCGCCAAGGCAAACGATGTGGCCACAGCGGCATCCACCGCATTACCGCCCTGTCGCAGGATCTCGGCCCCCACAGCCGCCGCCCGGGCCTCTTGCGCCGCCACGATTCCGCCGCTGGATTCCACCGGATGGAAACGCTGGGCTTGCTCCTGCAGCAGGTTGGCGTGGGCTGGGGCGGCGGCCAGGGCTGCAGCCATGCCGATGCCGATGCGGAAATGCAGCACAGGCGAGGTGGTCACTGGAACGCTCTGAGTCTGGAGATCAAACCGGTGAGATCAGGTCTCTAGAGCAACGGATCCGTAGCCGCCACCACCCGGCGTTTTCACAATCACCCGATCACCAACCTCCAGCTCCACAGCTGCACGGCCTGGCAAGGGCACCACCTCGCCAGCAGCACGGCGCAGGCTGTTCTCGCCACAGGAGCCGGCGGCGCCGCCCGCGAGCCCAAAAGGCGGCACGAGGCGGCTATCGGTGAGCAACGAAAGGGTGAGGGGTTCGAGTGCCCGCAGTTCCCGCACCACACCTTCACCACCTCTCCAGCGGCCCGCCCCGCCGCTGCCGTGCCGGATGGCAAACCGCTCGAGCCGCACCGGCAGGCGCTGCTCAAGGATCTCCGGATCGGTGAGGCGAGAGTTGGTCATGTGCGACTGCACCGCCGAAGCGCCCGCAAAGCCGTCACCGGCGCCGGTCCCGCCGCAGATGGTTTCGTAGTACTGGCAGCGGGCATTGCCGAAGCTGAGGTTGTTCATCGTGCCCTGGGCCGCCGCCATCACCCCCAGGGCGGCGAACAGCGCATTGGCCACCGCCTGAGAGGTTTCCACGTTGCCGGCCACGACCGCCGCCGGTGGCGCCGGATGCAGCAATGAACCTTGGGGCACCCGCAGTTCCAACGGCTCAAAGCAACCGGCGTTGAGGGGGATCGGCTCCTGCACCAGGCAGCGAAACACATAGAGCACGACCGCTTTGGTGATCGACAGCGGAGCGTTGAGATTGCTGCACTGCTGTGACGAGGTGCCGCTGAAATCAATCAGGGCTCGGCGCCGGGCGTGATCCACCCGCACCGCCACCACGATCTCGGCGCCGTTATCCATCAGCACACGGGCCTCACCATCGGCGAGGCGATCAATCACCCGGCGCACCGCCTCGGCGGCATGCGCTTGTACCTGGGCCATCGCGCGAAGCACCGCTTCCGATCCCTGGGCCTGGATCAACTGCTGCAGCCGTTCAGCCCCCAGATGGTTGGCGGCCACCTGGGCCTGCAGATCGGCAATCAACTGATCGGGATTGCGCGCCGGAAAGTCTCCGGCGGTGAGTCGTTGCCGCCAGCTCGCCTCCAGTAGAGCGCCATGGCGCACCAAGGGCTCGTTGTCGATCAGCAACCCCTCCTGATCAATCGTGGTGCTGTGCGGTGGCATCGACCCCGGCGTGATGCCGCCCACATCGGCGTGGTGTCCCCGGCTGGCCACAAACGCCACCAGGCGCTTCCCATCGAACACAGGGCTGATCACGGTGAGATCAGGAAGGTGGGTGCCGCCGTTAAATGGGTTGTTGGACACCACCGCATCCCCAGGCGCCAGCGGCTCAAGCAGCCCGCGCTCCACATCCCGCAGCACAGCCAACACGCTCTCCCCCATGGAGCCGAGGTGGACGGGGATATGGGGTGCATTGGCCACCAGGCGCCCGGCGTGATCAAACAGGGCGCAAGAAAAATCCAGGCGCTCGCGGATGTTCACCGATGCACTCGTCTGCTGCAGGCGTGTGCCCATCTGCTCGGCGATCGCCATGAAGCGATGGCTGTAGAGCGCCAGCTGAATGGGATCGAGTTGACCTGGATCCGAAGCGAGCACCGACGGAGGCGGGGCCGCCATCAGCTCGAGCAGAAGCTCCCCCGCAGGCAGCAACCTGGCCTGCCATCCCGGCAGCAGCAGCGTGGTGCCGGTGGGTTCGGCGATCAGTGCCGGACCACTGAGCCGCTGATCCGCCGGGATCTGCGCACGGCGCCACAGGGGCAGCCGTTGCCAGGCGCCATGGATGAACACCTCCACCTCGCGATTGGCCTCCCCAGCGGATGAATCCGCCGGCGGGGCAAGGGTCTGCAAGGGCTCTCCCGGCCAGGTGAGCTCCAGGCTGAAGCGCTCCACCTCGGGCCATCCAGCAGGCCCTTCGATCCGGCTGGGGAGATAGCCATAGCGCCCCCGGTAGGCGTGCTCAAAGGCCTCGGCCAACCCAGCGGCTGGGCAACCCGCTTTCCAGGGCACGGGTAATGACTGATCCGAACCCGGCCAACGCAGATGCAGCAAGCGCTCGAGCCTGGGGAGCTCATCGGCGCTAGCACCGCTCTGGCCGTTCTCCTGCAGAAGCTGTTGAGCCCGCTGTTCGAGATCAGAAAGCAAGGCATCGCTCAGTGGCTCATCCACGCTCTGCTCGAGCAACTGGCCCTGATCAGCCAGGCCGATCCCATAGGCCGACAGCACCCCTGCCAGCGGATGCAGCAACACCTGCCGCATGCCCAGCAGTTCCGCCAGGGCACAGGCGTGTTGACCGCCCGCCCCCCCGAAGCTGCACAACACCGCCTCCCTCAGATCGTGGCCCTGCTGGATGGAGATGCGGCGGATCGCCTCCGCCATCCTCTCCAGCGCCACCGCCAGGGCACCCTCTGCGGCCTGCTCTGGGCTGCAGTGCATCGCCGCGGCCAGTTCTGCAAACCGGTGGGCCGACGCCGCGTCATCCAGGGGCTGATCGCTATGGGGACCAAACACAGCGGGGAAGTGCTGGGGCTGCAAACGGCCGAGCAGCAAATTGGCGTCGGTGATGGTGAGCGGTCCACCACGGCGATAGCAGGCGGGTCCTGGGTCGGCGCCAGCCGAGTCGGGGCCGACGGCCAGCCGCAGGCCATCGAAGCTCAGGCACGATCCCCCACCGGCGGCCACCGTATGGATCTGGAGCATCGGCGTTTGGATCGGCAGACCGCCCAGTTCCACCTGCTGCTGGCGCAGCCATGAGCCCTCCACGTAGCAGACATCGGTGGATGTGCCTCCCATGTCGAAGCCCACAAGGCGGGTGAAGCCGGCGGCCATGGCCGTGCGGGCTGCACCCACCAGGCCTCCGGCCGGACCGGAGAGGATCGTGTCCTTGGCGTGGAGCACGTCGGGGCTGGCCAAGACCCCGCTGGATTGCATCACCTGCAACGGCACAGCCTCACCCAGATCCCGGCGCACCTGCTGGAGATAACGGCTCAGCACAGGCGCCACCGCTGCCTCGAGAACAGTGGTGTGGGCGCGAGGGATCAGCCGCGGCAGAGGGCTCACCTGGTGCGAGAGGGCGATCTGCTCAAATCCG
>JBEDHJ010000005.1:0-2966 GCA_041174205.1 Cyanobacteriota bacterium
ACGATCGGGCTGGAGGCGTGGCCGATCTGGGATTCGCCTTCGATGCGGCGGCCGTCTTCCAGTTCGGCCCAGAGCCGCACATCCGCATTGGTGGCGGGGACGACCGTGCCTTGCACCGCCAGCACGCGGCTGCTGGCGGTGATCGCTGATTCAAGACTGCCGGTGATCGCGGTGAGGGCCGAGAGAAAGAGGTTGCCGAAGCTGTGCCCTTCGAGGCCGGTGCCGGCTCGGAACCGGTATTGGAACAGGCGTGTGAGCAGCGGCTCTTCCGTGGCCAGGGCCGCCAGGCAGTTGCGGATGTCGCCGGGGGGCAGCACCCCCAGCTCCCGGCGCAAGACCCCGGAGCTGCCGCCGTCATCCGCCACGGTCACGATCGCCGTGATGTTGCTGCTGTAGCGCTTGAGGCCGCTGAGCAGGGTGGAGAGGCCTGTGCCGCCGCCGATGGCCACGATCGAGGGGCCACGGTTGAGCCGTCGTTTGGCCGCCAGGGCGTCCACCAGAACCGTGTCTTTATCCGGTGCCAGGGCCTTTTGAATCGTGCCGAAGCTGCGGCTTTGCCCCAGCCAGATCAGCCCACCGCCCACCAACAACACCAGCGGCCCTGTGATTTCACGGGGCAGCACTTGGGTGATGTTCTGCAGCAACCAGCGGATCGATTGCAGCAGCCAGTAGATCGGTTGCAGGTCGGCCCAGACGGCTGCTCCCAACAGGGCCATCAACAGACCGATGCCCGAGGTGAGCATCCAGCGCTTCACCACCAGACCCGGTTGCAGCCAGCGGGCCGCCCGCCGCGAGCGGCTCACCAGATCCTGCTGACGTAGATCGCCCCGGCCCACCCAGCTGGGGCGCGGTCTGGTGCGATGGCTGCTGCGTGGGTCTCGAGCGCGCATCACATCAGGGAAGTGCTGGAACTGTACGGAGAAACCGCCAAGATGACCCGGTTGCTCAAGCGAGTTGGCGGTGCCGGCACCCGTGGTGGAGATGCGCGACGTGAGCGTGCGCTGGGGATCCAAAACGGTGCTCAGCGACGTGGAGCTGCAGCTGCATCCCGGCGAGCGGCTGGCGGTGGTGGGCCCTTCCGGTGCGGGGAAATCCACCATCCTTCGCCTCCTGGCGGGGCTGTTGCTGCCCAGCAATGGCGAGTTGTGCATTCATGGCGAGCCGCAGACCTATCTGCGCCTGGATCAGCGCCGTCCCCCCGATGTGCGCTTGGTGTTTCAGAACCCGGCGCTGCTGGCCTCGCTCACCGTGCGCCAGAACGTTGGTTTTCTGCTGGATCGCTTCAGCCGTCTGAGCGAACAGGAGATCCGCCAGCGGGTCGGCCTGGCCCTGGATGCCGTCGGCTTGGCGGGCACGGAGGACCTCTATCCCGGCGAATTGAGCGGCGGCATGCAGAAGCGCGTGAGCTTCGCGCGCGCTGTGATCGACGACCCGAGCCAGCCCGATGGCCTGACCCCGTTGCTTCTGTTTGATGAGCCCACCGCCGGCCTGGATCCGGTGGCCTGCACGCGGATTGAGGATCTGATTGTTCAGACCACCCGAATTGCGCGCGGAACGTCGGTGGTGGTGAGCCACGTGATGAGCACGATCCTGCGCACATCGGATCGGGTGGTGTTGCTCTACGACGGTTTGTTCCGGTGGCAGGGATCTGTGGACGAATTCCAGACCACAACCAATCCCTATGTGTTGCAGTTCCGCACCGCTAGTCTCAGCGGACCGATGCAGCCGGCGGAGCTCTGACATCCATGCGCCGCAGTGTGCGAGAGGCGATTGTTGGCTTCACCTTGATCGCGGCCGTCGGTGGAGCCGGTCTGTTTTGGTTGTGGTTGAAGGGGGTGTCGGTGGCCAGCCGCACCTGGCGCTTTCAGGTGAATTTCGCCGATGCCGCTGGTCTGGCTGACCGCTCTTCTGTCACCTATCGCGGTGTGTTGGTGGGCACGGTGGACAAGCTCACCACCACCTCCAACGCAGTGGTGGCTGAGCTGGAGATCAACGATCCAACCCTGCAACTGCCGTTGCCCTTGGTGGCTCAGGTGCAGGAATCCTCCCTGCTGGGTGGCGATGCGGTGGTGGCGTTGATCACCTCCAGCAGCAGGCTCCCGGCCGGCACGCCGCAGCCTAAGGATGCCAATTGCAATCGCAGCCTCACGGTGTGCCCGGGGATGACCCTGAACGGCATCAACGCCGCCAGCATTTCCAGCCTCACCGCCACGATGCAGAAGTTGCTCGAAGAGGTGGATCGCGAGCGGCTGGTGCCGGAGCTGGTGAAGACCACCCGCAGCTTCGACATGACGGCCAAGGAGGCCACCAAGTTCATGGAGGACGGTCAGCGGCTGATCAAGGACCTTGAGGCGGCTGTGAAAAGCGCTCAGCCCACCATCGACAACCTCAACGCCTCCACCGCCAATATCCGCAACATCACGCGCGCCCTCGACAACCCCAAGACGGTGTCGGAGTTGCAGGGCACCGTGGCCAACGCCGAAAAGCTCACCGCCCGTTGGAACGAAGTGGGCGGTGATGTGGAGAAACTCACCGCCGATAAGCGCTTCATGGATGGCCTGCGCAGCGTGGGCATCGGCCTGGGCAAGTTCTTCGACGAGCTCTACCCAGCCCAGACCGGCAGCTCTAAACCCCGCTGATCGCTTCCATGGCGATCGCGGCAATGGCCTGATCGCTGGCTTTGGGCAGCTGCACGTATTTGCCGCCGGCGGCATCGGCCAGGTCTTTGCCCATGCCGCTGCCGATGAACTTGCGCTCGGTGTCGATCACCAGCAGCTTGATGCCTAAGGCGCGGTAGCGGCTGGCCACCTGTTTAACCTCTTCTTTGAGGTCCACCGGTTCCTCACCCTCCAGCTCGGGCTGGCCGAGGGAGCGGCTGAGGGGCACGTTGCCGCGGCCATCGGTGATCGCCACCACCACCACCTGGCCGAGATCGCCGGTGGCCAGAGCATTGGCGCCCACGCGGG
>JBEDHJ010000006.1:0-3527 GCA_041174205.1 Cyanobacteriota bacterium
GAGCGGTTTCGCGAGCAGAAGATCCTGCACGGCAATGCGATCAAGCCGAGCACCTGGGAGAAGAACTACGAGCCGGTGATTGCCATGGCTGTTGAGTTGTTGAGCAGTCACCGGGCGCCTGGTCGGCCTGATGATCTTCTGGATCAGTGCATCCGCGAGTGGGAGCCGGGCAGCCGCGCACGGCAGATCCGAGCCCAGAGCCTCAGTCAGTTCCTGCGCTACTGCGTTGAGCGCGAATCCTTTCCGGACTTGTGGAGTCCGCCAGCTGATCTGCGCTCCCATGTGGGGGTGAAACCTGCCAATGGATCGCCAAGCCGTAAAGGGGATCCACTCACCGATCAGCAGATCATCGATTTGCTTGCTGCTTTACCGGATGACGAAGCCGGCCGGCGTTGGAGTGATGCCATTCGGCTTTGCAGTGAGCTTGGCCTGCGGCCGATTGAATTGCTGCACCTCTCTGTGCGCCGAGATCCGAGGAGCCGGGAGTTCCATTGGTGGTGTGGCTACAGCAAGCGAAGTGGCGGCGGGGCAACAGAGCCGCGTCGATTGGAGTCCCTGCCGCTGATTGATCAAAACGGTGAGGTGCAGCAGTGGGATCTGCTCAATCGCTGGCTCACCGGCGACATCACCCTCCCTCCTCTGGAGAGCGGAAATGGTGCCGCAGAATGCCTCAAGACCTACCTGAACCGGCAGAAGGCCTGGGTGCAGTTGAAGGTTGTGATGGCGGCAGCCGGTGAACGACTGGTTCCTTACAGCTTCCGCCACAGCTATAGCCTTCGCTGCCACCAGCGAGGGATTGACGGCGGCTCAGCCGCAGCGGCGATGGGACATTCCTATGAGGTGCATTGCCGCTCCTACCCATGGGCCTCCGAGGCCGGCGTCGTGGCTGCGTTCAAACGCGCCCGGGCTCAGGCCGCACCAATTCAGGGCTGAGCATCAGGGCTGATCTTGATCTTTACCGCTGACTGAACTGCCCAGGGCCAGGCCAGCCAGGATGCTCAATCCTTGCTTCACCGCGTCATCAATCCGCCCCTGGGGGCGTGTGCAGAACAGCACCACAGGGTGCTCGGGTGTTGATCTGGCGGAGGGCTGCTCTGGTGCATCGGGATCTACCGCGTCACCCCGTCCACCGCCCTCATCCACCCGACGCTCCAGCGCCGGCACTCCATTGGCTCGCACATAGAGCCAGCTCAAGGCCGTGCAGTTCAGCAGATCAAACGCCAGCGTGGCCCCCTGAAACCCAAGGATCCCGGTGGAGATCCAAACCACCAGCCGGCGGGAATCCATAGCGCACGTGAACAAACAGTGCCTAAGGGTTCCGGGCTCACAGACGCAGAGAAGGCGTGCAGCCAGGGACTCCATAGACTTGAACAACGCACTGGCTGGCCGATGCGTCTTTCAGAACTCCAGGCCCTCTCACCAAAGTTGCAGGTGATCGCGGAGCGCTACGGCGCTTCCAACATCGCGGTGTTCGGCTCCGTGGCCCGTGATGAGGCGACGGAAGCCAGTGACGTGGACCTGTTGGTTGACCTGCCCCCGGGTACAAGCCTGTTTGAGCACGCGGAGTTCAAGCAGGACCTTGAGAGCCTCCTCCAGCACAACGTGGACCTGATCCGCCGGCGCAACCTCAAACCGGGTGTTCGGGATCGGGTGGAAGCCGACGCGGTGCCGCTGGCATGACGCCGCGAGATCGAGAAGCACTTGAAGACATCCGCGCTGTCATCGACCGTGCGCTGGGTTTTCCTATCGCTGACTTCGAGACGCTAGAGCGCACTGATTATTTGCAGGATGCCCTAATCCGTTGTCTCGAAGTGATGGGGGAAGCGGTCAAGCGGATCAGCCCAGAGCTGCGCGAGCAGCACAGTGATCTCCCTTGGCGGGGCATGGCAGGGATGCGAGACCTGCTGATTCATGCCTACGACAGGGTGGATCTTGATGAGGTCTGGCAGGCCTATCGGCAGCTACCCGCAATAAGGGTGCGAGTCGTCGAGATCCTCAGCTCAGCTGACACGATCTGATCTGACTCAGACCGCCAACTCCAAGGTCTCCGCCGTTGTCACGCCAGCCTCTTCTGCTTCCACCTCCAGCCAGAGCTGGATGGCCTCACGGATGTTGAGGAGCGCCTCATCGCGCGACTCTCCCTGGGAGTGACACCCCGGCAGATCCAGGCAGCTCACCGACCAGCCCTCATCGGTTTCGAGCAGGCGTATGCGGTACGACATCCAACCCTCGCCGGTGCCTTCAACCTATCGAGGCTGGCGAGCTCCAGGCCGCGGATCGTCTGAGGCGCCGGAACCCTCAGAGGTTCTCTGCTTCTGATGCATGCCACTCACCCCTGAGGGCTGGACCCTGCTCAAAACCTGGGAGGGCTGCCGCCTGAGCGCCTATCCCGACCCCGCCAGTGGCGGTGCTCCCTGGACCATTGGGTATGGACACACCAACGCAGACATTGTTCCGGGGCTGACGATCACGCAGGAGCAGGCGGAGGCCTGGCTCGAGCAAGACGTGGCTGAGGCAGCTGGCGCCGTTGATGGCCTGCTTAGCGGGGTGGCTCTGACTCCTCGCCAACGCGATGCGCTGATCAGCTTCTGCTTCAACGTGGGGGCTGGGGCGTTGGAGCGATCGACCCTGCGCAAGCGGCTGTTGGCCGGAGAAGTGCCAGCGGTGGTGATCGCCCAAGAGTTGCCCCGCTGGTGCAAGGGGCCCAATGGCCCGGTGGAAGGACTCAAGCGCCGCAGGGCTGCGGAGGTTGCACACGCGCAGGCCGGGAGCTCGTCAGCGCCGGGTAGCAAGGCGGACGCGACACACCGCGAGCAGGCCACCAGCCCCATCCAGTTGCTCGACGCCGTGCGGCACCACCAAGGCCTGCCCCATCAGCAAGAGGCCTGGCAACTGCTGCAGCGCAGCCTCACAGCAGAACAGCTCGCTGCCTTCGCAAAGGCTTTCCGCAGGTCAGCAACGCCCCAGAACGGCCACGGCATGGGACAAGCGGAAACCGCCCATAGCGGCCTGATCCAGCTACCCGTTCCCTACCTGAGCCAGAACGACAGCGCCACTGGCCAGGGCAGCCGGATGTGTTTCTCCTCCACCTGCGCCATGGCTGCAGCCTTTCTCAAACCGGGAAGCCTCAAGGGCTCCGGCCAACTAGACGATCAATTCCTGGCGTTGGTGCAGCGCCATGGCGACACCACCGATGCCAACGCTCAGGTGGCTGCGCTGCAGAGCCTCGGCATCAAGGCCCGCTTCCGAACCGATGGCGCCATCGATGACCTGATCCATCAACTGCAGCTCGGAATTCCTTGCCCAGTGGGGTGGCTCCACAAGGCTTCTGCAGCGTCACCCACAGGCGGCGGCCATTGGAGCCTGGTGATCGGATGGGATCCGGATAGAAGCCAGCTGCTGATGCACGACCCCAATGGCGAGGCCGATCTGGTGAACGGGGGCTACTTGAGCACGGCCCTTGGTAGCGGCAAAGCGCTGCGTTACTCCGAGCGCAACTGGGGCCGCCGCTGGCAGGTGGAAGGCGC
>JBEDHJ010000007.1:0-5711 GCA_041174205.1 Cyanobacteriota bacterium
TTCTGCCCTGCAGTGGCACGCCGCAGCTGCCCTGGTGCGCCCAGGTGCTGGCGGATATCGGCGATGAGCAGTCGCTGCAGCAGAACCTCTCCACCTTCAGCGGCCATGTGCGCCGCATCGCTCGGATCCTGGAGGCGTTGCCACCGGTCGAGGCCGATCTGGGGGCCGCTGCCGGCGCCTCGCTGGTGTTGCTCGATGAGGTGGGGGCCGGCACCGATCCCACCGAAGGCACCGCCCTAGCCATCGCCCTATTGCGCCAGCTGGCAGAGCGGGCGCGGCTCACGATTGCCACCACCCACTTCGGGGAGCTCAAGGCCCTGAAATACAACGATCCCCGCTTCGAAAACGCCTCAGTGGCCTTCGATGTGGAGACCCTCTCGCCCACCTACCGCCTCCAGTGGGGCATCCCCGGGCGCAGCAACGCCCTGGCGATCGCCAGCCGCCTGGGGCTCGATGGTGCAGTGCTGGAGGAAGCCCAGCAGCTGCTGGCACCCCGCGGTGAAGGGGAGGTGAACCAGGTGATCGCCGGCTTGGAAAACCAGCGGCAGAAGCAACAGGAAGCCGCCGAGGAGGCCGCGGCGTTGCTGGCCCGCACCGAGTTGTTGCACGAAGAGCTGCTGCAGCGCTGGCAGCAGCAGAAGGAGCAGAGCGCCGAATTGCAGGAGCAGCGCCGCCTGCAGCTGGAGCGCTCGATCCGCGACGGCCAGAAGGAGGTGCGGCGCATCATCCGCCGCCTGCGCCAGGGCCGCGATGTGGACACCACCAGCCTTGGCGAAACCGCCCGCCGCGCTGGCCAGCGGCTGAAATCCCTGGAGCAGCAGCACCGGCCTCAGCCCGAACGGCGCGACCACAAGGGCTGGTTGCCCAACCTCGGCGATCGGGTGCGGGTGCTCTCCCTGGGCAAGGCGGGGGAGGTGCTGGCCCTTTCGGCAGATGGCCGCGAGCTCACGGTGCGCTGCGGCGTGATGCGGCTCAATCTCGAGCTCTCCGCGATCGAGGGGCTGAACGGCGAAAAGCCCGCTCCACCGGAAGCCAGCAAACCGCAGGTGCAGGTGCGCAGCCGCAAATCCTTTGGCGGCCGCAGCCCGGATGTGCGCACCGAGCGCAACACGGTGGATGTGCGTGGCATGCGGGTGCATGAAGCCGAAGCGGCTGTGGAGGAGGTGCTCCGCACCGCCAATGGCCCCACCTGGGTGATCCATGGCATCGGCACCGGCAAGCTCAAACGTGGCCTGCGGGCTTGGCTCGACGGCCTGCCCTACGTGGAGCGCGTTAGTGACGCTGAGCAGGGTGATGGCGGACAGGGCTGCAGCGTGATCTGGCTGAAGTGAGCTGGCGCCGGCGAATTAAGCCGGTTGCAGCAGGGGCGCGATCGGCAGCAGCGTTTCGATGCTCCGGTTATCGCTGATCTGGGAGTAGTGCTCCAACGTCAGTCCCACCGGCTTCCCTTGTGCATCGAAATCAACGATTAGGTTGTCGCTGATGGCCTCTGAGCAGCTGCTCACCCGATCGGCGAGTGCGATGTAGAGGGTGTCGGTATCTGGGAAATAACGGATCTTCATGACGCGGAAGCCCCAGGCGACGAGGAATCGGATCGTGATCGCACCTGCTGTCTGAGGAAGCCGCGATCAAAGAAGGCGTTGTGGACGGTTTCTCTGTCCTCAAGGGTAATGACCCTGAGCGCACGATTTCCGGCTTCCGGCACCAGTCCCCACAGGGCATACCGACCATCACTCTGGCGGCGCTGCTCAAGAGGCGCCTCCATCACCCGAAGGATCCAGGCGGTTTCGATGCCGGGGTGCTTCTCACGCACCACATCCCTGAAATAGGCCGTGACCTGCATGCCATAAGCATTCCCCCCGCATGTGGGCGTCAGCCCAGCTCCGGCAGCACCGGCTCGCGGCCTGGCGTGGCGGCGGGTTCTGGGCGGGGGATGGCCTCGCCGGCTGCATCAAACAGGCGCCAGCCGTGGGGTTCCACCTCCAGGTGCACGCTCTGGCCGGGCACGAGCTGTTGATCGGGCTCGGCCCGCAGCTGTACCAGGTGATCGCCTTCCAGCAGGCGGGCGGTGAGCAATTGCTCGTTGCCGAGGCCCTCCACGTGACAGATCTCGGCGGCCAGGTTGCGGTTGGTGGCTGGCGCCAGCTTGAGGTGCTCGGCCCGAAGACCGCCGCTCAGTTCTTCGGCTCCGCCTTTGCTTTGCCACTGCAGCAAGGCCTCGGCCATCGGGCCCTCCGGTGTAAAGCGGCGGCTGCCCAGTTGCAGTTGGCCGGCACCCACGCTGCGCACTGGCAGCAGATTCATGGGCGGGCTGCCGATGAACTGGGCCACAAACAGATTGCTGGGCCACTGGTAGAGCTCAGCCGGGGTGCCGAGCTGCTGGAGATGGCCGCGGTTGAGCACGGCGATGCGATGCCCCATCGTCATTGCTTCCACCTGGTCGTGGGTCACGTAGACGGTGGTGGTGCCGAGGCGCCGCTGCAGCTCCACGATCTGGGCGCGGGTGCCCGTGCGCAGCTTGGCGTCGAGGTTGCTAAGCGGTTCATCCATCAGGAACACCGCGGGCTGGCGGGCGATGGCCCGGCCAAGGGCCACGCGTTGCTTCTGTCCGCCCGAGAGCTCCTTGGGCAGGCGGTCGAGCAGGTGGTCGAGTTCGAGGGTGGCGGCCACCTCCTGAATGCGCGACTCGATGCGCGTCTCGCGGCTGGAGGCGATCCGCAGGGGTTGGGGCAGGCTGCGGCTGGCGCGGTGCAGGCCGTCCTGCAGCCGTTGGATGGGGGTGCGCCGGCGTTGGCGGCGCAGGCCGAAACCGATGTTGTCGGCCACGTTGAGGTGGGGATAGAGCGCGTAGCTCTGGAACACCATCGCCACATCCCGCTGGGCCGGGCGCAGGTTGGTGACGCAGCGATCCCCCACAAAAATCTCGCCACCGCTGGGAGCCTCCAGTCCCGCCAGTAGCCGCAGAAGCGTGCTCTTGCCGCAGCCGGAGGGGCCCACGAGCACCAGGAATTCACCGTCGGCGATCTGCACATCCACCTGGCGCAGCACCTGCACGGGCGCACTGCCCCGCCGCGGTGGGTAGGTCTTGCTGACCTGCTGGAAGCGAACCTCTGCCAAGACCAGGCCACACGGCGGCCCGATCCTAGGGTTGGTCAAATGCAGTTCATTGATCAGGCCCGTATCGCGGTGCGGGCTGGCCGCGGCGGCGACGGCATCGTGGCCTTTCGCCGTGAGAAATATGTGCCGGCCGGCGGCCCCTCCGGCGGCGACGGTGGCCGCGGCGGCGACGTGTGGCTGGAGGCCGATCCCAACCTTCAGACCCTGCTCGACTTCAAATACAAACGGCTGTTTGAAGCCGTGGATGGCCGCCGCGGCGGGCCCAACAAAAGCACCGGTGCCAGCGGCGATGGCCTCACCATCAAGGTGCCTTGCGGCACCGAGGTGCGCGATCTGCGCACCGGCATCCTGCTGGGTGACCTCACCGACAAGGGCCAGAAGCTGCTGGTGGCGGTGGGCGGCCGCGGCGGCCTGGGCAACGCCCACTATCTGAGCAACCGCAACCGGGCGCCGGAGAAGTGCACCGAGGGTCGCGATGGCGAGGAATGGAACCTGCAGCTCGAGCTCAAGCTGCTGGCG
The DNA here is from genome assembly GCA_041174205.1 of Cyanobacteriota bacterium. Lineage (GTDB taxonomy): Bacteria > Cyanobacteriota > Cyanobacteriia > PCC-6307 > Cyanobiaceae > Vulcanococcus. Next base: position 3,637 of record JBEDHJ010000007.1, read on the forward strand.
GAGGTGGGCATCATCGGCCTGCCCAATGCCGGCAAGAGCACGCTGATCTCGGTGCTCTCAGCAGCGCGGCCCAAGATCGCCGACTATCCCTTCACCACCCTGGTGCCCAACCTCGGTGTGGTGCGGCGTCCCACCGGTGATGGCACCGTCTTCGCTGATATCCCGGGCTTGATTGCGGGTGCCGCTCAGGGAGCCGGCCTCGGCCACGATTTCCTGCGTCACATCCAGCGCACCCGGTTGTTGATCCACCTGGTGGATGCCAGCTCCGACGACGTGGTGCGCGACCTGCAGGTGGTGGAGCAGGAATTGCAGGCCTATGGCAATGGTCTAGAAGAGCGCCCCTGTCTGGTGGCGCTCAATAAGACCGAACTGCTGCTTGACGACGAACTCGAGGAGAGGATCGCGCAGGCCAACGCCCACTGCGGCCGGCCGGTGCTGGCGATCTCTGCAGCAACGTCGTCGAATCTCGACAAACTGCTGGCGGCCACCTGGAAGGAGCTGGGGATCTAAAGCTCGCTTCCCGGTGACGCCGCGGGGGCAACGACTCAGTCGTCGTAGACGAGGCACTCAGGTGCGTCCGGGTTGAGGTCGCAGAACACCTCAAGCGGGGTGGGGTCGTGCTTGTCGTCGGGGTGGTGAGCTTTGTACTCCTCGAGGTCCTTGACTTCCTCTTCGAGGTGGCGGACCTTGCCCTGATCGCCGGCAGCGCGTGCCGCTTCGATCTCGGATTTGTCCTTGGCGATGTGCTCGTCGATCGTGTTCATGGAGGAGGCCGGAAGTGCTCGGCCGCTCGACGTCGGGCACACCATACGGGCTGTGAGCCCCGGCGGGAGCCGTTTGTGGTCGGGTTCTGATTTCGGCTGTTGCTGCCTGAAAGCGTTCCCGTGGCTAGGGAGGAAGCAGGAGCCTTACAGGGCCATGACACGCATCCGCCAACGTCGCGATCGCCACTTCATCGACGATCAGGGTCAGCTCTATTGGATCAATGGCCCGGAGCACCACTGCTATCTCTCCGAGCAGCGCCAGTGGCGACAGGGTCTCAGTTTTGAGGAGGTGCTCGAGTGGAAGCAGTGCGCCCCCAGTGGTCTGGTGAGCCAGCGTTTCAGTTCTCTGGTGGCGGCTTGCGAGGCCTTTGAGCACCATCAGGTGCAGTGGTCACTGGATCTCTACCTACGCCGGATGGGGGATGAGATGGCCATCCAGCGCGGCGTGGACGACTACAAGCCCACCGCCCTCAAGGAGGAGGAAGCACGCACCGGTCGCATGCGCCGTCAGCCCTGGCTGGGCTCAAGCCCAACGCCGGCGCCGCGCTGCGAACTCACGGCCAGGCCGGCCTCTTGCAGACCCTCAGCGGCGGAGCTGCCTCATCAACTGCGCCGCAAGCGCAGCAGCGCCGCTACCCCGCCAGCTCGCTGAGCTCGAGCCAGCGCTCTTCGCCGCGGGCAATCCGCGCCAGGAGCTCGGATAGTTCTGCGCTGAGGGCTTCGAGGGCGGCGTAATCGCTGCCGCCCGCGGCCAGCAGCTCCTCGAGTTCGCTGCGGCGGGCTTCCCACTGCGGCAGTTGGGCATCGAGCTGCTCCAGCTCCCGGGTTTCTTTAAAGCTGCGCCGGCGGATTTTGGTGGCCGCCGGTTTGGCGGGGGCGCTGGCCTCAGGCGCTTCGGGCGCAGGGGCTTGGCCTGAGGAGCCGGCGGCGGCGTTGCCGCTGTTGGTTCCAGCGCTTTTGTCCTGCTGCCGCTCGAGATAGCTGCTGTAGTTGCCTTCGAAGCGCTCCAGCTGGCCGTTCTCGAAGCTGAACAGCCTATCCACGGTGCGATCGAGGAAGTAGCGGTCGTGGGACACCACCACCACACAGCCGCGGAAATCTTCGAGGAAGTCCTCCAGCACCGTGAGGGTCTGCACGTCGAGGTCGTTGGTGGGCTCATCGAGCAGCAGCACATTCGGTGCCTCGATCAGCAGCCGGCACAGGTGCAGCCGGCGCCGCTCGCCGCCGGAGAGCTTGCCCACCGGCTGGTGTTGCTGGGCGGGGGGGAATAGGAAGCGCTCCAGCAACTGGGAGGCGCTCAGTTCCACCCCA
>JBEDHJ010000008.1:0-4282 GCA_041174205.1 Cyanobacteriota bacterium
TGCGGCGCTGGCCACCGAGATCGTGCGCACCACCGCAGAACGCATCGGTGTCCAACGACCTGCGAGCCCTGCCCACCACGCCCTGCGTGATGCCCTGATGACACCGAAGGATCAGGTGCCGCCAACCACGCGCCGCAGCCTCGATTTGCTCACCGAGCCCTACTGGGGTTCATTCAAGGGCTGAGCGCAGCTGACCGCCGTTGCGGGCCAGCTGCTCTCGTGCCTCAGCAGCATTGATCCCCTTGCGGGCCATCAGCAGGGCGAGCTTCACCGATCCATCGCTGGCGGAAAGCAGCTCACGCCCCTGCTGCCGCTCCACGCCAGCTAAGTCCGCGAGGATGCGCAGGGCCCGATCCTCCAGCTTGCTGTTGGTGACCGCGACGTCGACCATGCGGTTGCCGTAGACCTTGCCAAGCCGCACCATCACGCCGGTGCTGAGGATGTTGAGCGCCATCTTGGTGGCGGTGCCGGCCTTCAAGCGGGTGGATCCCGTCAACACTTCGGGCCCAGTGAGCAAGCGAATGTCGATGTCGCAGGGCATCGGCACCTGCTCAGCGGGCACACAGGCCAAGGCGATGGCAAGTGCGCCGATGGCTTGAGCATGACGCAGGCCGCCATGCACATAGGGAGTGGTGCCGCCGGCCGCAATGCCTACCAGGGCATCGCCGGACTGGAAGCCACGCAGCTCAAGATCCTCACGGCCGGCCTCGAACAGATCTTCCAAACCTTCAGAACTACGCAGCAGAGCTGGGGCCCCACCAGCCAAAACACCCTGCACCAGCTCGGGCGGACTGCAGAAGGTCGGCGGACACTCGGCAGCATCCAGGACACCGAGGCGACCGGAGGTGCCCGCCCCCAGATAAAAGAGGCGCCCACCGCAGCTCAAACGCTCTGCGATGGCATCGATGGCGGTGGATAGGGCCGGTGCCGCAGCCGCGACAGCCTCCTGGGGGCGCCTGTCCTCTTTGACAAACACGGCCACCAGATCGCTGGTGCTCAGTGCATCCAGATCGGCGCTGCGGGGATTGGCCTGTTCAGTGAGCAGGTGGCCACGCTGCACATCCGCAAAGCCGCCACTCACAGCAGACCCTCGAGCCGGCGGCGGAAGTCTTCGAGCTCTGCATTGCCGGTGCTGATCGGCTCATCGGGTGCCGCCACCGGTGGGCCGGAACCGGGCTCCTCCTGGTCTCGCCAGGAGGTCACATCCATGTTTTTCTCGGGTGGCGCAATCAACAGCCGGTCCTCAGCGGTCTGGGGCAGAAAGCCCGCTGGCACGAACCGGGCTTCATAACCGGCGCTGCTGCAGAACTCCTCCATCTCGCGCCGCTCGATCGCCTCCACCGTCGGCGCAGGAAAGTCCTGAGCCTCGAGTAGGCCGGCATAGCGCTCTGCGTCATCGCGATCTTCGAAGAGCAGCACCACGGTGGTGCCATTCAGCTCTAGGGAGTGAATGCCCTCGTTGTCGCTGCCAGCGTCGAACAGCAGGACGTGAACCGACATCAGTGCGCGCGTGCTGCGGTCAGTGTCTCACTGATAACCCTCAGCTGCTCAAGGCCGTTCACCATCCAACTCAGCCGCCAGCTGCTGGAGGCGGCCATACAGAGCCTCCTCCGCTTCGGTGAGGGTTTGCGGCACCACCAGGCGGATTTCAACCAATTGATCGCCGCGTTGCTCGTCCCACTCCAGGCCACGTTGGCGAAGCCGCAACAGCCGGCCCGTGGACGAGCCTGGTGGCACCCGCAATTGCACGGGGCCATCGAGAGTCGGCACCACAACGGTGCACCCCAAGGCGCCATCGGCAGGGGAAAGGTCGAGCTGGAACAGCACCCTCAGGCCGTCAATGCGTAGACCCTCCGGTGTGCGCACCCGCAATTGCAGGAAATGGTCGCGCCCACCCGGGGCAACACCGGCCAATCGCAAGCGCCAACCATCTCCAGCCAGAGGCGGAGTCCAAACCTCCACGGCTGTGCCGTCGGGCAGCTCCAGTTCCACACGTTCGCCGTGGAGAGCCTGCTCGGGAGTGAGCTCCACCAACGACTCGCAATCGCTGCTGGCCATCACCGGCGGGGGTGGTGCCGGCGCCGGCGTCACATCACCACGAGGCTCCTGGCTCGGCGGCCGATCGTCCGCGGGCGGACTGTCGCTGGCGTAGCGACGTGGGCGGCCGAACAGCTCGGCGATGTAGTCATCAAAGTCGGGAAAGCCCGTCGCAAAGGGATCCAGACCCGCGGCGGCAGCCCCAGCAGCATCAAGCCCTTGCTCCCATTGCTGGCGCCGTTTCGGGTCGCTGAGCACGGCATAGGCTTCGTTGACGGCCTTGAACTGCTCTTCGGCGTGGGGATCGTTGCCGTTGAGGTCGGGATGCCAACGTCGAGCCTGCTGGCGGAAGGCACGTTTCAGCGCAGCCGAATCAGCGCCCGGATCAAGGCCAAGCACCGCCCAGTGATTGACAACCGCCATCTGCGGCGAGGCACTGCTCACCGTGGTCAGTCCTCAGCCCAGGGGTCGCCCTCGAAGGGGTCCTGTCGCACGGTGGAGCGTCGGCTCACCAACGGATCGCGCTCTCGGGGTTGATCCCAGTCCCGCTCATCGATGCGGCGTTGACGACTCTCAGCACGTTGCGGGTCCACGTCTCGAGCATCCGGACGGCGGTCGCCGTAGCGAGAGTCGTCGTAGCGGCGATCCTCGTAACCACGATCCTCGTAACCGCGTTCGTCATAAGCACGGTCATCGAAGCGCGGTTCGTCGTAGCGCGGTGGATCAAAGCTGGCTGGCGTGTAGCGCGGCGCACTCCAGGAGGGTTCCGCCCAGGGGTCACGGCTGCGGCCGCGGTTATCCCAGTCATCCCAATCGTCATCGGCGAACAGCTCATCCTTGAGGGAGCCAAGGGTGTTTTTGAGCCCCTGAAGCGGGCTGCTGTCCTGCTTGCGTTCGCTGGCCAGGCGGCGGTTCAAGCCATAGAGGGCCTCCTGCAGTTGGCTCACCGCCAGATCGAGGTCACCAAGATCGCCGGAAGCCAGCTGGTCCTGCACATCACGCACAGCGATCTCAACAGCCCGCTGCTGACGCTCAGCGCCGTAAGGCCCCAGCTCCAGGGCGGCATCACGGAGACGGCGTTCGGCTTGAGCCACGAGGGTTTGGGCCCGGTTTCGCCGGTCAATTTCGGCTTTGCGGCGACGATCCTCGCTGGCTTTCTGCTCCGCCTCCTCGATCAGGGTCTTGATCTCCTCTTCGCTGAGGTTCGAGCCACCCTGGATGCTCACGCTCTGTTGCCGGCCAGTGGTGCGGTCGGTGGCCGAGACCTGCAACAGGCCGTTGGCATCAATGTCGAACGACACCTGCACCTGCGGGACGCCGCGCGGAGCCGGCGGGATTCCGGAAAGGCGGAAGCGACCGAGGCTCTTATTGCCCTCCGCCATCTGCCGCTCGCCCTGCAGCACGTGAATCTCCACAGAGCTTTGATTCGCCTCCGAGGTGCTGAAGACATCGCTCTTGCGCACGGGGATTGAGGTGTTGCGCGGGATCAACACCTTCATCACCCCTCCGATCGTCTCCAGCCCGAGGGACAGGGGCGTCACGTCGTTGAGCATCAGATCGCGCAGCTCGCCGGTGAGGATCCCGGCCTGCACGGCCGCTCCGATGGCCACCACCTCATCGGGGTTGACCGATTGGCAGGGCTCCAACGGAATCAGGGTGCGCACCATCTGCTGCACCATCGGCATGCGGGTGGATCCACCCACCAGCACCACGTCATCGATGTCTTCTGCCGCCAATCCGGAATCCCGCAGAGCGCGTTGGACCGGGCGAAGCAGGCGATCGAGCAAATCCGGGCAGAGCCCTTCAAACGTGCTGCGCTCGAGGCTGGTTTCGATGTGTAGCGGTCCCGATTCGCCGGTGGCGATGAACGGCAGGGAAATCGGCGTGCTCTGCACGCCACTCAGCTCGATCTTCGCTTTCTCAGCCGCCTCGGTGAGCCGCTGCAGCGCCTGACGGTCACGCCGAAGGTCGATGTTGTTCTCCTTCTGGAAACTGTCGGCCAGCCAGTCCACGATGCGCCGATCCCAGTCGTTGCCACCCAACTGGGTGTCGCCGCTGGTGGCTTTCACATCGAACACACCCTGGGCGATCCGCAGGACTGAGACGTCGAACGTGCCACCGCCTAAGTCGAAGACCAGAACCCGTTTAACGGTGCTGCGATCAAAGCCGTAGGCCAGTGCCGCCGCGGTGGGTTCATTGAGGATGCGCTCCACGCTGATGCCAGCGAGCCGACCGGCGTCGCGCG
>JBEDHJ010000009.1:0-2530 GCA_041174205.1 Cyanobacteriota bacterium
TTGAACGCATCTTCGGTGCCGACATCAATCCCATCGGTGGGCTGATCGGCTGGATTGGCCTGGGGGCCCTGTTGTGGGTGCGCAGGCCCTGGTGGGATGCCTCGCCTGCAAGCAACACCAAGCTTCCGGTGGATCCTTAGAGGGTGGCTGTGGCGAGCGCTTTTCGTCCTTCCAACGGCGCATGCAGGGCCTCTTCCAAGGGGGCCAGGCCGTAGTCCCGCTCCAACAGATCCATCACCGTGCGGCCGAAATCATCGGGATTGCGATCGAAGGCCTCGAGGCAAATCCGGCCAAACACGCTGCCCATGGGCTCGGGATTCCAGAGCATCTTGCGGGCGGTCCAGGGCAGCATGCTCATCGGGTTGTAGCCGGGCTCAATCAGGCCCTGATCAAAGCCGTATTGCTCCAGGTGGGTGTGGGGCTGAAGGCCGATGAAAAAGATGGCGGGTTCCACCTTGTCGGCCCCAAAAATCTGCTCGAGGGCGCGGTGATAGGCCACGGTTTGGCGGATGGTCTCGGGCCGCTCATCGATCACGTTGAAGGAGTAATTCACCGACACGTGCTCCCGGAACCCGGCGCGGGCCAGTAGCCGGCAGTTCTCCAGCACGGTGCGCAGGTTGTAGCCCATCCGCATCTTGCGAACGAGCTCCTGGCTCCCGGAGGTGATGCCAATCTCGAAATAGCTCATTCCCGTGGCCACCATCAACTCGGCCAACTCGGCATCGAGGTTGTCGGCACGGATGTAGGCAGCCCAGCGGATGTCGGTCCAGCCTTCGGCCTGAATCGCCCGCAACAAGGTTTTGGCATCTTCGATGTAGCGGCGGGCTGGGATGAACTGGGCATCGGTAAACCAGAAACCGCGCACGCCCCGGTCGTAGAGCTGGCGCATCTCGGCAATCACCTCATCCACGGGGTTGATGCGAACGGCCTTGCCTTCCACCACCGTGTAGACGCAATAGCAACAGTTGTGGGGGCAACCGCGCTTGGTTTGCACACCCACGTAGAAGTCACCCCCTTCGAGATACCAACGCAACTGGGGCCAAATCGATTCGATGTAGGCGTAGTTGCAGGCGGTTTTCTCCATGCCGGAGGGCTGCTCGTGAATCAAGCCAGGCCGGGGCGCCTCCCCCACCACAAAACAGCGCTCACCGGCCAGGGATTCGCCCCGAATCAACTTCTCCAGCAGGGGCTCCCCTTCCCCCACCGACACCACCGTGCCCTTGGGCAAGCGCCGTCCGAGCTGTTCATAGAAGACGCTCACTGCCCCGCCTCCCAAGACGACCGTGGCCTGGGGGCAGAAACGCCTAGCCTGCTTCAGGCCGCGGCGTACCAGACGCAGGTTGCGCCAGAGCTCGCCATAAAACGAGGCCATCAGCCTCAGGCCGCCGAACGCCCCGCGCAGACGCTTGAGCGGATTGGCGGCATAGAACACCTCAAAGGAGTTCTGCAGAGGGTTGCCACCGCGGCCATCGACTGGCGCATAGATCTGAATATCCCGCCAGGAGAACACCAGCAGGCTGGGGCGAAAGGCCGTGACGGCCGCCTCCAGCACCCGATCCACATCCAGCACCGGGATGGCGGCCAGATCCAGGATCTGCTGGGCCATGCCAGGAAACTGCTTGTGCAGGTGGTCGGCCAGATAGATCGGCCCCACTGGAAAGATCGGGTTGCAGGGCAGGCGCACCAGGAGCACGCGGTGATCGCCAGGCTGGATCGCGGCGTTCACGGCACTGGGCTCCTTGGGCCAGATCGGACCTGGACGCTAACAACGCCCCATGGCGTTCCACGCCCCGCCCAGGGCGCCCTCCGTGAAGCGTCTTCACAATTGGCGCAATGTTCCGTTACAGTTGGGTGAGGCGGGTAACCGCCCCGGCGGGGTTCCGTCCATCCATACCCGTTTCCTTCGGGGAACACACTTCCTTCTCGTTCTCATGACCACCACTCTCCAGCAGCGCCAAGGCGCTTCCAGCTGGCAGCAGTTCTGCGAGTGGGTCACCTCCACCAACAACCGCCTCTATGTGGGCTGGTTCGGTGTGCTGATGATCCCCACCCTGCTGGCTGCCACCATCTGCTTCATCGTGGCGTTCATCGCCGCTCCCCCCGTCGACATCGACGGCATCCGCGAGCCCGTGGCTGGCTCCCTGCTCTACGGCAACAACATCATCTCCGGTGCTGTTGTGCCCTCCAGCAACGCCATCGGCCTGCACTTCTATCCCATCTGGGAAGCCGCCAGCCTCGACGAGTGGCTGTACAACGGCGGTCCTTTCCAACTGGTGATTTTCCACTTCCTCATCGGCATCTACGCCTACATGGGTCGTGAGTGGGAACTCTCCTACCGCCTTGGCATGCGCCCCTGGATCTGCGTTGCTTACAGCGCACCTGTGGCTGCTGCTTCTGCTGTGTTCCTGGTGTATCCCTTCGGTCAGGGCTCCTTCTCGGACGCCATGCCCCTCGGCATCAGCGGCACCTTCAACTACATGCTGGTGTTCCAGGCTGAGCACAACATCCTGATGCACCCCTTCCACATGCT
>JBEDHJ010000010.1:0-9344 GCA_041174205.1 Cyanobacteriota bacterium
CCGCTGCAGCACGCCGACTACTGCCTGATCGTGACCGCCAACGATTTCGATTCGATCTTCGCGATGAACCGGATCATTGCGGCGATCCAGGCCAAGGCCAAGAACTACAAGGTGCGCCTCGGTGGCGTGGTAGCCAACCGCTCGAAGGACACCGACCAGATTGATCGCTTCAATGAACGCGTGGGCATGAAGACGATGGCCCACTTCCCCGATCTCGACGCGATCCGCCGGTCGCGCCTCAAAAAGTGCACGATTTTTGAGATGGAATCCACCCCCGAGGTGGAGGCGGTGCAGAACGAATACCTGCGCTTGGCCCAGTCGATGCTCGAGAGCGTCAAGCCGCTTGAGGCCGAGCCCCTTAAAGATCGGGAGATCTTCGATCTGCTCGGCTTCGACTGAGCCTTGCCCGCCTAGATCGCGCGCACGGGGTTGCTGAGGCATCCCACGCTGCCGATCTCCACCTCCACCACATCGCCATCGCGCAGGAAGCGTGGTGGTTTGCGGCCGGCTCCCACGCCGGCGGGCGTGCCGGTGAGGATCACCGTGCCGGCCAGCAAGGTGGTGCCCTGGCTGAGATCGCTGATCAGACGGGCCACCGGGAAGATCATCGTGGCGGTGCTGGCCTGCTGCACCACCTCGCCATTGAGGCGCGTGGTGAGTGTGAGGGCCTGAAGGTCGGCGATGGCATCGATGGGGGTGGATTCCCCCAGGGGGCAGAAGGTGTCGAAGCTTTTGCCGCGGCACCACTGGCCGCCGCTGCCATGCCACTGCCACCAGCGCTGGCTCACATCGTTGGCGCAGGTCACGGCCGCAATCACATCCCGCGCCTCCCCCTCGGCCACATCGCGGGCATCGCAGCCCAGGATCACCGCCAGCTCCCCCTCGTAGTCCACCCCGATCGGTGGATCGCGGTCTTCGGTGTGCACCACCGGCGGCAGCTCGATCGCCTCGCCATTGCCGATCACGCAGGCGGGGTTTTTCATGAACAGCACCGGCCGCTCCGGCAGCTTCACCGCGCCGGCTTCCGCCAGTTCAGCGGCGTGATCGGCGTAGTTCTTGCCGATGCACAAGATGGCTGGCGGCCGGGCTGGGGCCATCTCAGGTGAGCCCCACCAGCTTCATCGACTCCTCCCATACGCCCTGGGCGGTTTCGGGATTGCTGGCCTTGTCGGAGAGCTCCTGACTGAACTGCTTGCCTTCCTTCTTCTGGCGGTTGCCCCAGCTCCAGTGCACACCGGAGGCGGCAAAGGCGGGATCGGCCACCACCTGGGCCACCCGCTCGCCGGCAAGGGCCTGGCTCACATAGCCGCCGGTGATGTTCTTCTGGAACCAGGGGAAGATCTTCTGGAAGGCCCTCGGGGTGTTGCGGAACAGGGGCGTATCCGCCACGCAGCCCGGATAGAGCGAGCTGAACACAATGCCGCTCGAGCCATGCATGCGGCGGTGCAGCTCCTGCGTGGTGATCATGTTGCAGAGCTTGCTGTCCTTGTAGGCCTTGCCGGGCTTGAAAGCCTTGCCATTGGCCATGGCGATCGGCGCCTTGAAACCGGCCTTGAAGCCGCTCAGATCACCCAGGTCGGCGGGGGCGGGGATGGGGATCTTGCCGCCCAGTTCCTTGGAGTTGGCGGTCACCGTGCCCAGGATCACCACCCGGCGCGAGGGGTGCTGCGAGGCCTGCAGTTCGGGCAGCAGCAGCTGGATCAGCAGGAAGTGGCCCAGGTGGTTGGTGGCCATCGAGAGCTCGTAGCCCTGGGGGGAGCGCTCCGGCTGCTTGAGGCGCGGCTTGTAGACCGCGGCATTGATCACCAGGGCATCGAGCCCGAAGCCCAGGGAGCTCACCAGGGTCTCCACGCCCACGCGCACGCTGTCGAGATCGCCGAGGTCGATGCGCAGGTGATGCAGACGGTCGCGCGGGATACCCAGGGCATCGGCGGCGGCGGCGGCTCGCACGGGATCGCGGTTGGCGGTCACCACGGTCCAGCCCCGTTCGATCAGGGCTTTGGTGGCATTGAGGCCCACCCCAGAGGTGGTGCCGGTGATCAAGACAGCGCCTGGGCTGCTGCTGGAGCTGGACACGCTGCTGACCACCATGAAGGCCCGAGTACGGCGGGCCTCAAGTTATCGAGTGGCCTGCGGCTTCTCGGTGTTGCTCTGCGGCTGCTCAACAGTTGGAAATGGCTCACTGCTCGCAGCGGCCGGTTGTTTCCACACCACCCGCAGCCGGTTGGGGGCGATCCACTGATCCTGTTCCTGGATCAATCGCTGTTCGCCGCCGGTGGTGAACAGGTTGTCGAAACGATGCTGGGCTTTGTTGAGCTTGGCTTGCTGGATATCGAGCACCGCTGTGATTTCGCCGTAGCGGTCGAGCCGCTCCCGGTAGGCACCGCCCAGACGCACCAGCGACACCACAGCCACCAGGGCCAGACCTGCTTTAAGGGTGAGGCCGATGCCGCTGCAGATCAGCTCCTGCGCCGGCGTCGAGGGACGCAGGCCATGGCTCACGCTGCGCAGTGTGGCTGGTGCAGGTGCAGCTGCCGGGGTTGAGGGTCTGCTCCGCTGCGCGGATCGCCGCTGCGATGGCTGGGCGGTGCGGGGCAGGCTCAAGGCTTGCGGGGCTGAGGATGTGGCCCGCTTTTAGCAGGCCTACATCGCTCTGCCAAGGGATCAGGCGCGGTAGAGGCTGGCGGCCAGGCGCACGGCGAGCACGCCAGCGTGGGCAGCCACCACCAGGGCGATCAGCACTTCAGCCTGGGTGAGGGACGTCATGGCCTGATGAAACGTAGAAATCCAGCCCATTCTTCCCCAGTTCGGCAGGCTTGCCAGGGCACTGGCCCAGGCCTGTCACAGCTCGACACCCCGCCGCTGCTGCCGCTGGCTACGGTCGTGCTCCATCGCCCCTGCCGCCTTGGCCCCTTCAGGACCCGTTCTGGTGCAGGAGCAACAGGTGCGGGCGCGCAGCCTTGAGCCTCTGCAGCCCTGGTTTTCCCTAGAGCCAGAGGGGTTGTTGCAACAGAGCGGCAGCCTCGAGCTCTCCTTCCAATGGCCTCGAGCCAGCGACGATCCCCGTGAGCTTTCAGAGATTCCGGAGCTGCGCCTCTGGAGCCTGCGGGCCGATGCCCTCTGCCCCTGGTTGCCGTTGCTGCTGGAGCGCAGCAGCGGTCAGCTCACCCGCCACGTGGCCATGCTGTTGCCCCACAGCTTCAGCCGCAGCGAGGGCATCCGCTTTGCGCCCGACAGCCTTGAGCTGTGGATGACCCATCGATTGTTTCTGCTGGATCACTGGTCCCGCGGCCATGGCCTCAACTGCCGCGGCAACCTCGAGCAGATGGCGGCGGTGCTGGGCTTTGAGCTGGATGGCAGCTTTTGGGAGGGGCTCAGCTGAGGCCCAGCTGCAGCGCACGCCGGCCGGCATCGAGCGCCAGCGCCACGCAGAGCAGCCGCAGCAGCCACACCAGCTTTGCCTCACTCACCGATTGCAGCCGCGACGCCGACCACTGAGCGGCCACCGCCGCCGCCCCGCCCAGCAACAGGCCCATGGCGAGGTTGCCGCGCCCATCGGCAACGAAGGTGAGCGAAGCCGTGGCCGCCGAGGCGCACACCGCCAAGGTGCTGAGCCGGATCGCCTGATACACCCGGATCCCAAGCCCTTGCACCATCAGCGGCACCATCACCAGACCGCCGCCTACGCCTAGCAGCCCGCTCGACCAGCCCGCCACCAGCCCCACGCCGCTGAGGCCCGCTAGGGGCAGGGGCGCATCGCTCTGGTCGCCGTCGCGGCGGCGGGGCGAGATCACGACCGCCAGCACGCCATACATCAGTGCCTGCAGGCTGAGCAGGTGCCAACCCTTCATGCCATCGCCGGCATGGCTAAACACCAGGGCGCCGGCAATGGCGCCCGCAGCGATTGCCAGCACGGCCCGCAGCGGCACCTGACCGCTGCGCAGGTGGGCCCAACTGCCGCCCATGGTGGTGGGCAGGATCGCCAGGGTGCTGGTGGCCAGGGCCTGGTGGGGGCTGAGCCCAACGGCCAGCAGCAACGGCGAGAAGATCAGACCGCCACCGATGCCCAGCAGCCCGGACAGCAGTCCCGCCACGATGCCCAGGGGCAGCAGCGGCAACAGGTCCCAGGGCATGACGCGGCCGCGGCAAGGTGTTCCCAGCATCCCTGAAGCCCTTGAGCTCCGCTCTGCCCTGGCGCTGGATCCCGCCGCTCACGGCTGCGGGTGCCACCCAGATGGCGATCGATCGCTGGATGCTCCAGCAGCTGCAGGAGGGTGGTCCGCCGATCCTGCGGCTCTATCGATGGAGCCGGCCCACCCTCTCGCTCGGGCGCCATCAGCAGCGCTGGCCGTTGCATTGGCAGGCCCTGGCTGCAGCAGGGCAGATTGATCTCGTGCGTCGCCCCAGCGGCGGTCGCGCCGTGTTGCATGCCGGTGAGCTCACCTATGCCCTGGTAATGCGCCCGCTGCAGCGCAGCCGCGAACAGGCCTACCGCCACGCCTGCAGCTGGCTGCAAGAGGCCTTCGCTGCTGCAGGTGAACCGCTCGGCTTCGGCAGCGCTGGCGCGGCGGCGGCTCAGCAGCGCAGCAATTGCTTCGCCACGGCCACCGCAGCCGATCTGGTGGGCCCGGATGGGGCCAAACGCATTGGCAGCGCTCAGCTCTGGCAGGGCGAGGCCCTGTTGCAGCACGGCAGCCTGCTGCTGGAGCCGCCACCGCTCTGGAACGAGGTGTTCGGCACACCGCCGCCGGCTTTGCCAGCGTTGCCCTGGAGTGCTGCTGAGCTGGAGCTGCAGCTGCGCCTCTCTGCGGACGCTCATCTCTGCGGAGGAACACTCCGGGAGGAGTCGCTCAGTGCTGCGGAATGGGCTGCGGTGCAGGGCTTAGAGCTCAGCGGCCCTCAAGGCTCGCCGCTGGCCTCGATGGCCCTGGCCACCGGCGCCAGTCCCATGCCCAGGGGGTAGATCCCCTGGCGGCGTGCCGCCTCAAGAATCACCTGGGGCAGGCGCACCCCCAGCTTCTCCAGCACCCGTTCCGCCAGCTCCGGCCGCTCCAGGGTGCCGCTGGGCAATCCCGCTGGCCCCATCACCAGCAGTCGGTTGATCTCCGGTTGATCTAGCTGCAACACCGCTTGCCAGAGGGGTGCGTCGTCACGGATTTGTGGCAGGGCATCGAGGGGCTGCAGGTGATCACCCACCCGTTCTTCGTCCCAGCGCTGCACCGGCAGCTGCTGCAGTGGTGTGTCGCTGATGAAGCCCAGCCAGCGGCCCTGACGGGTCACCAGCAGCCAGTCCGCCGGACCCTGTTCCTCCTTCACCCGCAGGCGGCTCAGCTCCCGCAGGCTGGTGTCGGCTTCCAGCACCCGAAAGCGCCGCTGCGCTGCATCCCTCACCTTCAGCTGGCGCAGCACCATCTGCAGGGCGAGGACCTGGGTCTGGTTGCGGGCGGCGCCGAGGCCGAACCAGCCCAGCAGCATCAGCCACAGGCCCCCCACACTGGCGCCCCGCAGCAGCAGCACCACCCCCAGGCCGATCGCCAGCAGCGACAAAAACCGGCCGCTGGCGGTGGCCACCTGAATGCCCTTGCGCTGACTGCCAGTGACTTGCCACACCAGCGCCTTCAGGATCAGCCCGCCATCGAGGGGCAGGCCCGGCAGCAGGTTGAACAGGGCCAGGATCAGGTTGAGCCCGCCCAGTTCATTCACCATCGCTCCCAACAGGGGTGACACGTGGCTGACGCTGTGGCCGCTGCTCAGCAAGGCCAGCGCCAGGGCGAGGCTCACCAGCGGCCCCGCCGCGGCCACCAGCAGTGACCCGAAGGCGGTGGGGCATTCCCGCTCCACGCTGGCCACGCCCCCCAGCAGAAACAGCGTGATGCTGCGCACCTGTACCCCCTGGCGAATCGCCACCAGGGAATGGCCCAGTTCATGCAGCAGCACCGACACGAACAGCAGGATTGCGGTCAGCAGTCCCAGTAGCCAGAGCTCCGCGGCGCTGCCATCGCTGCTGAGTTGCTGGCTGTATTGCTGCTGGAAGGCCACCGTGGCCAGCCCCAGGATCACAAACCAGCTCGGGTGGATGCGCAGGGGAATCCCACGGATGCGCATCAGCTGCCAGCCTTCACCCACACCGTTGGTTCCACTGAAGGGATCCTAGAAACACTGTTCTGAAGCGGCTGCCGCTGATGGTTGAAGGTTCGGGAAGCGGGCTGCCTGATTCGTCGCGGCGACCCTGGCTCAAGGTGTGCGGCCTGCGCCAGCCCAGCCAGGCTGCAGCCGTGGCGGCCCTGGGGGTGGATGCCCTTGGTGTGATCGCGGTGGCCAGCTCGCCCCGTTGGTTGGAGCCTGCAGAGCGGCCGGCGTTGTTTGCGGCGATGCGCGCCGCAAACCCCCACTGCCTGGGGGTGCTGGTGGTGGCGGATCCATCCGACGCGGAGCTGGAGGCCCTGGGGGCCGGCCGCGGCCATCAGGTGGTGCAGCTGCATGGCAGCGAGAGCGTGGAGCGCATTCGGGAGTTGCGGGAAGCGCTCGGCCCCGATCTTCAGCTGTGGAAGGCCCTGCGCATCCGCAGCCAGGCGGATCTGCAGCGCGCCACCGACTACGCCGCCGTGGTGGATGCCCTGCTGCTCGATGCCTGGGTGGCGGATCAGCTGGGGGGAACCGGCCATCGCATTCCCATCGAGTGGCTGGAGGGATTCCAGCCGCCCCTGCCTTGGTGGCTGGCGGGGGGCATCACGCCGGAGCGGCTGCCTGAGGCCCTGCAGGCTCTCGCAGCCTTCCCTCCCGATGGCTTGGATGCCTCCAGCGGCGTGGAGCGGGCTGCGGGCGATAAGGACCTGGCTCGAGTGGAGCAGCTGGTGGCTGCCCTGGCTCCCTTCCGCCAGGATCCCCTCAGTTGATCCACTGCCGATGACTCGCCGCCTCCGCCGCCTTGCGCTGCTGGCCCTGCCTGCGCTGCTGGTGCCGGCAGCCCGAGCTCAGGACCTGGTGGGCTGCCAGCTGGTGGGCGCCAACCTGCAGTGCGTTCCCGGTGTCACGGAGAGCCCTCAGCTGCAGATCCAGCAACTGCAGCAGCAGATCTCCACGGATATCCAGCTGGAGGGTGCTGTGCAGCAGCAGATCAATGGGCTGCAGCAGCTGGTGCTGGCGGGGAATGCCGCTGTGGGCGAGGCCCTCACGGCCACGGCCATCGCCGATGCCCAACTGGCGATTCCCCAGGCCAACTACCACTGGTATCGCCTCAAGCCTGGCCAGCGCAGCTGGGTGTTGATCGGAGGAGCCCAGGGCACCACTTACGTGCCCGCGGCAGTGGACATTGGCCAGAGTGTGATGGTTGTGGCCGTGGTGAACCAGAACGGCCAGGTGAAGCGAGTGGCTTCCCAGCCGATCGGTCCGATTCAGCATTAAACAGCTGCGTCAGTGCAGCAGGAGCGATTCCTGCTGCTTCACCAGTTCGAAGAATTCAGCCTTGAGGCTGGGATCGTGGCGGAAGTCGCCGCGCACCACGGAATTCACCATGCTGGTTTGGGGCTCTTTCACACCGCGCCACTTCATGCAGTAGTGCTGAGCCTTCACCAGAATTGCCAGGCCCTGAGGTTGGCAAAGGCGCTCGATTTCATCGGCCAGGATCATCACGGCCTCTTCCTGAATGTGGGGCCTGGAGAACACCCAGTCAGCCACACGCGAGAACTTGGACAGACCGATCACACGATCGCCAGGCTTGATGCCAATCCAGCAGTTGCCAAGAATGGGCACTAGGTGGTGAGAGCAGGCTGAGCGCACCGTGATCGGTCCCACGGTGTAAATCTCGTCGAGCTGTTTAACGTTAGGGAAACTGGCGATCTTGGGCTGCTCGTGATAGCGACCCTTGAACACTTCGTGCAGATACATGCGCGCGACGCGCTCTGCGGTTTCTTCGGTGTTGTGGTCGTTGTCGATATCGATGACCAGGCTGCGCAGCAGCTCGCGCACCTTGCCCGCCACCTCGATTTCGAGCTGCTCCAGCTCGCCATCCTGCAGGTGCTCCGAGATGTTGTCGTTCGCCAGGTAGGGCACACCTGCGGCCTCAAGCCGATCGCGGATGCGGCGGCTCACGGGAGCCAGCTGGCCGGAAACGCTTGAAGGAAGAGTAGAAGTCATCGGTTAATCCCCCGCAGCGATTCAGAGAACGCCAGCGGCGGGCATGAGGGTGACATCCTCCACGGTCTGGGAGGACGGTTGCTGGGCCAGAGACAGCAGAGCCTCGGCCACGCGTTGTGGAGGAAGCATGGCACGGCGATCAAAGGAACTGTGGACGGTCTCGCTGTCCCAAAGGGGCGTATTAACCGCACCCAGGGTGAGCGTGGACACCCGCACGCCGTTGCCCCGCTCCTCCTCCGCCAGGCAGCGGCTCAGCGAGGCCAGAGCGGCCTTGCTCATGCAGTAGGCGCCCCAGTCGGGGAAGGCATTGCGGGCGGCGTGGCTGCTCACGTTGATGATCAGCCCCCCCTGCTGGCGCAGGGCCGGCAGCACGGCCTGGCACACCTGAAACACGCTGGTGACGTTGAGCTGCAGCAGCCACTGCCAGCGCTCCAGGCTCATCGCCGCCAGGCCGCCGGTGTAGGCGGCGCCGGCATTGTTGATCAGAACCGTTGGCTGCAGCCCGCGGTTCAACAGCTCCGCAAGGGCTGCGGCGATCCCCAGCGGTTCCGCCAGATCCACCGCTGCTGTTTCGACCCGGCAGGTGGGGCTGCGCAACTCAGCGGCCAGTGCCTCGAGGGCATCACCGGAGCGGGCCACCAGCAGCAGCTGATAGCCAGCCGCCGCAAAGGCCCTGGCTGCGGCTTCACCGATGCCGCGGGAGGCGCCGGTGATCAACACGGTGGGCGTGGAGCTGGTGGGACTGGCGCTCAACTGGCTTGGACCACCGAGCGGCCGTCCGGGAAACGAAAGGAAACCTTAAGAGCTGAGGCTGGCGTCTTGCTGCCCGGCTTCGAGGAAGCGCCCCATGCGCCGGAATTTGGCGTAGCGCTGGTTGGTGAGCTCGGTTTCGCTCAGGGTCTGCAGCTCGCCCAGATGGCGCAGCAGGGCTGCTTTCAGGGTTTCGGCCGCCTGGCGCGGTGCCCAGTGGTTGCCGCCGGAGGGCTCGGGGATGATGTCGTCGATCAGTCCCAGCTTGAGCAGATCCGGGGCGGTGATCTTCAGGGCCTCGGCGGCCACGGGGGCCTTGCCGGCATCGCGCCAGAGAATCGAGGCGCAGGCCTCGGGGCTGGCCACGGTGTAGACGCTGTGCTGGAACATCAGCAGGCGGTCGGCCACGCCGATGCCCAGGGCGCCGCCGGAGCCGCCCTCGCCGATCACGGTGGCCA
>JBEDHJ010000011.1:0-2509 GCA_041174205.1 Cyanobacteriota bacterium
GATCACAGGCTGTGCAGAAGCTTCACGTGCCGACGCGGCCAGCGCTGGGGGAGCTGGGGTTGGCCTCCGCTCGGATCGGCAGGCGGCCGGCGTGAAAGGCGGTGCGACCGGCTTCACAGGCCAGGGCCATCGCCCGGGCCATGGCCGGCGGATCTCCCGCCAGAGCGATGGCACTGTTGATCAGCAGGGCATCGGCCCCCATCTCCATTGCTTGGGCCGCTTCGCTAGGAACCCCCAGACCTGCATCCACCACCACCGGCACGGTGGCGTTTTCGATGATCAGGGCGATGTTGGCCGCGTTGCGGATGCCCTGGCCCGAGCCGATCGGGGAGCCCAGCGGCATCACCGTGGCACAGCCCGCCTCCTCCAGCCGCTTGGCCAACAGTGGATCGGCATTGATGTAGGGCAGCACGGTGAACCCTTCTTTCACCAGCTGCTCCGCGGCTTCGAGGGTGCCGATTGGATCCGGTAAGAGATGTCGGCTGTCGGGAATCACCTCCAGCTTCACGAAGGTGTTGTCCTCCTGGCCGGCCAGCTTGGCGAGCTCCCGCCCGAGCCGAGCCACGCGGATCGCCTCCTCGGCCGTGGCGCAGCCGGCAGTGTTGGGCAGCATCCAGATGCGTTGCCAGTCGATGGCCTCCATCAGACCTTCGTGGCCGGCGGCCTGGCTCTGCACCCGGCGCACCGCCACAGTGACGATGTCGCAGGCGCTGCTCGCCAGGCTGGCCTGCATGGCCTGAATCGTTGGGTATTTGCCGGTGCCGGTCATCAAGCGGCTGTGGAAGCTGCGCCCGCCGATCACCAGAGGGTCGTTCGGCTGAGGGTTGGAGGCGGTCACGGCAGCGGAGTGGGCCATGCAGCGAACGTACCGCGCGGTCTTGCCGGAACGATTGTCCCCATCGCCCTTAGCCTTGGGCGACTTCTGTGCAATGCCGTGATTCCGCTGCTGCTGGCCGCGACGCCCCTGGCGGTGCAAACTGCCGCCCCCAACCAGGCTGCGGCGGATCTCTCCACCCCGCTTTCCGAAAATTTTGGTCAGCAGGCTTCGGTGCAGACCTTTGATCCGGTGCTGCGGGCGGCGGACCTGGCCGTCCAGATGCCCAGGCAATGGAGCGGCACCTACCAGCCCTTCAGCGCGACAACGCCGGTGACCGTGCAGCTCAGCCTCGGCTCAGCCACCGCCATCGGCCAGATGGTGGATGTGCGTGGTGAGATCACTGTGGGATCCACCACCCTGCCGGTGCAGGGCAATTACAACGCCAAGTCGGATCAGTTGGATCTGCTCGTGCTGGGGAACGTGGAGTCCGCAGGCCTTGAGGATGGCGGTGAGTTCCTCGGTCTGCAGGGTTTCAACCTGGCGGGATGGCAGGCCCCTCGCCTCACCAACCCCGGCGGTGAGCTGGTGCTCAACCCGGTCGGCAGCAGCGGGGCTCCGGCCGTGCGCGGTCTTTGGTGACCTAAGGCAGCTTCTGGTTCGAGCGTTCAGGCCGCTGTGCGCTCGAGCCGTTTGAGCCGTTTCCGTGCCGTGCCATTGGAGCTATCCAGCTCCAGCACCTTCAGATAGTTCTCTTTCGCTTCCTCGGGTTTCTGCTGCTTCTCGAGGGCGTAGGCCAGGTTATTGAGGGCCACCGGGTAATCGGCCTTGGCCCGCAGCGCGGCTCGATAGTGCTTGATGGCGGCGTTGTAGTTGCTCTGAGCTGCCAAGGCAAAACCCAGGGCGTTTTCAATCAGCGCCTGGGCTTCGGCAGGTTCAGAGGCTGCTGTCTTGCTCGCCAGTTTGAGGGTGTCAATGGCCTGGCCGTAGAGCCGCTTGCGCAGCTGCACAGAGGCCAGTTCGTAGAGATCGGCGGCGGTTTGAGGGCCAGTTTTGCTGGCAGTTTCCAGCCGCATCAAGGCCGCTTCATCGCGGCGAACCCGCAACAGCTGGCGGGCCACCAACACGGCGGCGCTGCCCAAAATCACCAAAAGCCCGATCAGGTAGGCCTGAGGAAGCGAGAAATCCATCAACCAACCTGATCAGGCAACGCAGAGGCTAACCGTCAGCTCTTGGCGGCACCCACAACAGCGGTGAAGCTGCCGGGATCCACAACGGCCAGCTGGGCCAGCATCTTGCGGTTCAGCTGCACATCGGCCTTCTTGAGGCCACCGATCAGACGGCTGTAGCTCAGGCCATTCAGTCGAGCTGCAGCGTTGATGCGAGCGATCCAGAGGCGACGGAAGTCACGCTTGCGGCGGCGACGATCGCGATAGGCGTTGCAGAGGGCCTTCATCACCCGCTGGTTGGCGGTGCGGAACAGCGAGCCGTTGCCGCCGCGGAAGCCGCGGGCCAAACGCAGAATCTTGTTGCGGCGCTTACGGGCGACATTGCCCCTCTTAACGCGTGCCATGGATGGTTCTCAGAAAACGGTGAAACAGCGGGTCAGCCGGGCGATTCAGCTGTAGGGGAGCATGGCGCGCACGTTGTCCGCGTCGCGCTCGTCAACCACGGCCATGGTGCCGAGGAAACGCT
>JBEDHJ010000012.1:0-14485 GCA_041174205.1 Cyanobacteriota bacterium
TGGCGGACAACTTCAGTATCTCTTCAGGTTCCCCGTTTTCGCTCCCTTGGCCGGGTCAACTTCTGTGATGGTTTGTGCTGAATGGTCTCGCTTTCAAGGATTCGGGCGCTCTGAGGAGAAAACATGCAACGGTTGGGGAGTCGCCTGACTTGCCCTAGGTCTGATCCGTGGCATCAGGCTGGGCTGTTCGCTGCCGGTCCTGGAGGCCTTGGTCGATCAGCTCAAGGATTAATTCATTCAGCGACCGTCCGGTTTGGGCTGATTCCTGCTCAAGCCAATCCATCACCGCACCTGGCAGCTCCAACTCCAACTGCTGCGGCAGTTTGGATGGATCCATCTGCCATGCGTCGTCAGGATGCATCACTGGCTTGTTTGGTCTTGCCTGAATCTGCGATGCACAGGCTATAGGCGCCAACAGCTTCCAGGTATTGCTTCACAGCATCATCGACAACTTCATTGAGTCGTTTGCCGTCCCGCAAGGCAAGCAGTTTCAAGGCCAGATGATCTCGTTCCTCGAGTGCAATCGTCAGTCGAGGCATCGCAGGCGCAAAGGAGGAATCCAAATCCTTTGATTCGATGCTACCCATCTGGCCACGCATCGTTTCACGGATGCATCGCTGCACTTTGGTGCCGAGCTGCAGGAGCGAATCTGTTGGCTGCTGGCTTGCTGCGTGGTCAGTGGTCAGTTGTCAGTTGGCACGGCTGCTTTTGAGGTTGGCAATCTGCTGCTGGTGATGAAAGCGAGGCCGACAAGAACTGTGGATGTCCAGAGGCAGGCTTGGATGCCGCCGGCCAGAAACAGGGCTCCAGATAACACCGTTCCCATCAATCGACCCGCCGCATTGGCCATGTAATAGAAGCCCACATTGAGGCTCACGGATTCGGCATCCGTGTAGGCCAGCACCAGATAGCTGTGGATCGATGAATTCATGGCAAACACCACGCCAAAGGCCGCCAGCCCCACCACGACCGCTACACCTGGGTGGGCAACCCCGCGCCAGAGGGCGATTGCGATCAGTGCTGGGATGGCCGTGAGGGTGCCACTCCAGAATTCAACGGCTGAGACTCCCGGTGGCTGATGCTGCCCCCAGGTGCGCCGCAGTGCCGGCGCCGAGGCTTGCACGATGCCGTAGCCAATCACCCATAGGCCCATAAAGCCGCCCACCTCCCAGAAGCGCCAGCCCAGGGCTGACTGCAAAAACACCGGCAACGCCACCACAAACCACACATCGCGTGCGCCAAACAGGAAAAACCGCGCCAGCGACAGCACATTGATGCCGCGGCTTTTGGAGAACAGCGCGTTGAAGGCCGGCTTCTGTTTCATCCGTCCCATCTGCTCCGGCAACACCAGGGTGAGCAGGAAGCTGAGCAGCAGAGCCGCGGCCATCAACGCCACCGCAGCGTTGAACCCCAGGGTCGTGAGCAGCACGCCCCCCAGGAAGAAGCCCACTCCTTTGAGGGCGTTTTTGGAGCCGGTGAGGATGGCCACCCACCTGAACAGCTGCGCCTCGCCCCGGCTCTGGTCGTCTGGGGTTTGCGGCACCACTGTTTTGATGGCGCTTTTGGCGCTCATCTTGTTGAGGTCCTTGGCGATGCCACTGAGGGCTTGCGCCACCATCACGTAGGCCACACTCCACCACTTCGGCCAGCTGTCGGCCACCGGAATCAGCATCACCAGGGCCGCCACCTGCATCAAGGTGCCGCTCCAAAGCGTGAGCCTCAGCCCGAACCGTGCCCCCAGCCAGCCACCGGTGAGGTTGGTGATGATGCCGAAGAACTCATAGAAGAGAAAGAGGCCGGCAATCTCCAGGGTGGTGTAGCCGAGCGCATGAAAGTGGAACACCACCAACATGCGCAGGGCACCATCGGTGAGGGTGAAGGCCCAATAGTTGGCCGTCACGATGGCGTATTGCTGCAGTGCCGTGAGTGCGCGCATCAGCGTGCAGCCAGCTGCGCGAGATGACAGGCCAGGTCGGCCATGCGGGAGCTATAGCCCCATTCGTTGTCGTACCAGGCGTAGACCTTCAGCTGTGTTCCGCTCACCACCATCGTTGAGCGCGCATCGATCACGGCGCTGCGGTTGTCGTTGACGAAATCCACCGACACCAGCGGCCGGCTTTCGTAGCCAAGGATTCCTTGCAAGGCACCCTGCGCAGCCGCTTCAAAGGCTCCATTCACCTCCTCCACGCTGACGCTGCGCTCCAACTCGAACACCGCATCGGTGAGCGAGGCATTGAGCAACGGCACGCGCACGGCGTGGCCGTTGAGCTTGCCCTGGAGCTCCGGGAAGATCAGGCCGATGGCCTTGGCTGATCCGGTGGTGGTGGGGATCAGGCTCTGCAGGCAGGAGCGTGCCCGGCGCAGATCGCTTTTGAAGCCATCCACCACCACCTGGGTGTTGGTGACGTCGTGGAGGGTGGTGATGGAGCCGTGGCGGATGCCGAACTGTTCGTGCACCACCTTCACGACTGGGGCCAGGCAGTTGGTGGTGCAGGACGCCGCCGTCACTAGGCGGTGTAGATCGGGGTCGACGAGATGGTGGTTGATGCCGTACACCACGTTGAGCGCTTCGTGTCCGCCGATCACTCCCTTCACCGGGCAGGCCACCAGCACGCGCTCCAGGCCGGCGACATCGAAATAAGGCTGCAGTGTTTCGGGGCTTTTGAATCTGCCGCTGCACTCGAGCACCAGCTCCACCCCCGCCTCCCGCCAGGGCACAGCCACGGGATCGTTGAGCTGGGAATAGCTCACCGCCTGGCCGTCGACGAAAAAGCCATCGCCGGCTGTCAGCACCGGTTGCCAGCGGCCATGCACGGAATCGAATTCCAGTAGGTGGGCGGCACTGGCGGCATCGCCGGCTGGTTCATTCACATGCACCAGCTCAATACCGGGCCGGCCCCACAGGGCCCGGAACACCAGACGGCCGATGCGGCCAAAGCCATTGATCCCGATGCGCATGGCCACAACCGCCTCAGCGGCGCAGACCCTAAATCAAGAGGGCTTGATCAATCAAGTTAATTTGATCTGGCTGCCTGGCTGGTTCTGTCCTGCTCTTAACCTCCGGTTCGGCTCTGCTCTTAGCGGCTCACTGGATGGCTCCCCTGTGCCTGGATTCCGATCTGGCCCGGCAGCGCCTAAAAGCTCTGGCGGAGCCGATCCGCCTGCAGCTGATCGAAGCCCTGGGCGGCGGAGAGCGCTGTGTGTGTGAGCTCACCACGGAGTTGGGTCTGGCCCAGTCGAAGCTCTCGTTTCACCTCAAAGTGTTGAAGGATGCGGGCCTGCTCGCTGCCCGGGAGGACGGCCGCTGGGTGTATTACCGCCTGCAGCCTGAGGCTCTGCAGCAGCTGCGCGGCTGGCTGGCTGATCTGGAAGCGGGCTGCACCGCGCCGGCGCAGCCCTGTTGCTGAGCGCCGCTTAGTGGTTGAGCGTCTCTCGCCGGAAACTGCGCAGGTTGTAGTCCGCTGCATCGAGCGCTCGCACCAGCTCCAGGCAGGCGCGATCGGGCATGGTGTGATCGCCGCAGGTGAACACATCCACCGCTGCGTATCTGGATTCGGGCCACGTATGGATCGAGAGGTGCGACTCCGACAGCAGCGCCAGGCCGGTGACCCCCTGGGGTTCGAATTTGTGACTGATCAAGTTCAGCAGCGTGGCGCCAGCCAGCTGAACGGCACTGGTGATCGTGCTGCGCAGGAACGCTTCGTCGTCGAGCTTGTGGGCGCTGCAGTCGTAGAGCTCAAGGATGCAGTGTTTGCCCACCGGGGCGATGTTGCTGGGGTCTGAATCAGTGGGGTTCCATCCAGGATTGGGATGCAGGCTGGAGAGGGAATTGTTCATCAAGCGTTGGCGAACAAACCACAACGCTAATGCGTCAGATCCGCTGTGGCAACGGCATTCTCGCTGGTTTCTGGGGCTCTGTCGCGGCGCATGATCGCGATGGGCTTGTGGCGAGCCACACAGCAATGTGTCGTCCACAACCAAACATTTACGCCGCCTTAACCAATTGCTAACCCTGGCTGCCACGTGGCTGCTTAGACGTTGGTAGCTCCTGACGGTTGCTTTCCATGACCTTCGCGAAGAAGGCCCTCAGCATCGGCATTCTCTCCACCCTGGGTGTGGCCGCTGCCGCGTCGGCGCAGAGCGCTCTCAACGGCGCCGGTGCCAGCTTCCCTGCCCCCTTCTACCAACGCGCTTTTGCTGGCTTGGCTGGCAAGGGCATCAACGTGAACTATCAGTCGGTGGGTTCCGGCGCCGGTGTGCGCCAGTTCGTGGCCGGCACCGTCGACTTCGGCGCCACCGATGAGCCCATCACCGATGCAGAAGCCGCCAAGGTGAAGCGCGGTGTGGTGCAGTTCCCCGCCGTGGGCGGCACCATTGCCGTGGCCTACAACAAAGCCGACTGCAAATCCCTGCAACTCACCCAGAAGCAGGTGGCAGGCATCTTCCTGGGCACCATCAAGACCTGGGATCAGCTGAAGTGCGGTAAGGGCCCGATCACTGTGGCGCACCGTTCCGACGGTTCCGGCACCACCTTCGCGTTCACCAACTCCCTGAGCGCTTTCTCCTCTGAGTGGAAGAGCAAGGTGGGCGAAGGCAAGACTGTGAAGTGGCCCGTGGGCGTGGGCGGTAAGGGCAATGAGGGTGTGGCCGGCGTGCTCACCAATACCCCTGGCGCGATCGGTTATGTGAGCCAGAGCTTTGTGAAGGGCAAGCTCAAGGCAGCGGCCCTGCAAAACAAGGCTGGCAAGTATGTGAAGCCTGGCCTGGCCGGTGGCGCTGCTGCTCTGAACAACATCCGGTTGAATGCCGATCTGGCTGGTGAGGATGCGAATCCCGCCGGCGCTGGTAGCTACCCGATCTCCACCCTCACTTGGATCCTGGCCTATCAAAAGGGCAACGGCTCCAAGGCGGGCAAGATCCGTGAAGCGATGCTCTACCTTCTGGGCCCTGCTCAGAACGTGGCCGATGACCTGGGCTACGTGCCCCTTCGCGGCGACATCCTCAAGAAGGCCAAGGCTGCTGTGGCCAAGATCGGCGCCTGATCGGGCTTCGTTTTCGTCTCACTGGGGGGCTGTTTCAGCCCCCCTTTTTTTGAGCCAGCCTTTCCTTTGCCGCTGCACCGATGGCCGCCAGCAGCCCTCAGCCCCCGCTGATCCGGCTTGTTGCTGAGGATCCACTTTGGAGAGAAGAGCTGCATCTGGCCCTGCAGCAGGAGGGTTTTCGGGTGATCCAGCAGCCCCCACCCCTCCAGCTCAAGGAGCTGATCCATGTGGATCCAGGAGCAGCGCGCTCCGCTCTGTGGGTGCTGAACCTCCCCAGTGATCGCCATGATCTGGTGGTCACCCTGGCCTTGATGCAGCGCCTACGCCGCCGTGATCCGCTCACCCCGGTGTTGCTGCTGGCCGATCAGGCGGCTGAGGCGGAGCGCGCCGAATTGCTCGATGCAGGCGCCGACGACGTGCTGGTGAAGCCGTTTGGCCTGAGGGAGTTTGTTGCACGCTGCCGCGCGATGTTGCGGCGCCTGAAGCGTATGGAGCAAAGCAGCCGTGCGCATGAAGCGGATGTGTTGCTGGAGGCTGCCGGCATTCAGCTGTTCCGCGAGCAGTGTCGGGTTGTGGTGGATGGCCGTGAGGTCAGCCTGACGCCCCGGGAATTCAGGCTGCTGGAATGTTTCATGTTGCAGCCAGGTAGAGCCCTCACCCGTGATCAGCTGATTGAGCAGGTTTGGGGGCCTGATTATGTGGGCAACAGCAAGAGCGTGGATGTCCACGTGTTATGGCTGCGTCGCAAGCTGGGCCGTCCGCAAGCCTCGCCTCTGATCGTCACTGTTCGCGGTATTGGTTATCGCTTTTCGCCTCCTGGCCGCTGAGCAGGGAGGCCAGATAACGCTGCCGCTGTCGGGAGATCATGGATTGATCCACAGCGTCATCCCAGTCCAAGCCTGCAGGGCTGCCGGAATCAAATGCGGTCAGGTTGTCGTTCTGGAGTGGGAGCGACATGGCGCTCGTATCGGATGGATTGTTCACGTTCAACTCTGTTGGGAGGTGGTTGCACCACTGAATTCACCCAGCAACATCCCGCCACAAAACTGATGCTGCCGAGGCCTGTCCTGACTAACATGATCACATCTCAAGTGTGCTCACGCTAAGCCTTCGGGGTTGCCTTCGCGTAGCGGTAGAGACAGTTTGAGGCTGATCTGCAGCGTGTTGTGATCGGCGATACACGCTGATCATCGGAACTGGGGCTTTTTGTGCTCATCAAAGCTTTTCTCAAGGACCTGACCGATCGTCAGGCCGATTGGTAGGTCGCCGGAAAAAGCGCTGCCGAGAACATTTCTGTAGAGCTTGTTCGTGACCAGCCGGTAGGTGGAATCCTGCAGCGCAATCACACCGGCTTGCTTGGCGATCGTCGTGCCACGCTGCAGCGTGGCTGTCACGAAGGCCCTCAAGGCAGGCTTGCTTTTCATCGCCTGGTCATTCACGTAGAAGAACAGGGGGCGAGAGAGGGGAAGGTAACGGGAGCTCTGCACAGTGGCCTGGCTCGGCAGAACGCTGCCCCGTAGCCCTTTCACCGCCAAGGCCTTGAGCTGGTTGCGATTGGCCTGGTAGTAGTCGAAACCGAAATACCCCAGGGCGTTCGGATCCCGAGCCACGCAGCTCACGAGCACATTGTCATTCTCACTGGAGGTGTAGTCCTGGCGTGAGTTGGTTTCGCTGCCATTGATCGCTTTGTTGAAGGTGTCGTAGGTGCCTGAATTTTTGCCGGGCCCGCAGAGTTTGATGGCTGTGGCTGGCCAGGCTGGATTCACCTGGTTCCAACGGTTCACCTTGCCCTGGGCCGTTTGATTCCAAAGCGTGCGCAGCTGGCTTGTGCTGATGTCACGGGCGAAGCTGTTGCGCGGGTTCACCACCACGGTGATGGCGTCAAAGGCGATCGGCAGCTCCAGGAAAGCCACCCCTTTGGTCTTGCAGCGCTCCAGCTCGGTTCGATTGATCGGTCTCGAGGCTGCGGCGATGCTGAGCTTGCCATCGCAGAAAGAGCGGAAACCGGCTGTTGAGCCAACAGCTTCCGCTTTGAAGCTGACACCCTTGGGGGCCTGGGGTGCGAAGGATCGGATCGCAGCCTGGCTGAAGGGGTAAACGGTGCTCGACCCCGAGATCAGGATGGTGTCTGCTGCGTGGGCTGCCTGAGTGGCTGTGGCCACAGCCAGCAGCGGAGCGATCAGGCGAGGTGCGGTCACGGCGGGAGATGGTCCGGCGCCTTGAATCTGAACGCGACCGCATCCTGCTTGTTTAAGCCATGGTTAATGGTTGATTGACTCAAATTGCCCCTAAACAATTCTGTTCGCCTCCTTAACTCGCTCTTAACAACAGCGAGTCGTTTGCGTGGGACGGTGGGCGTAGGACTGTGTTGGCCATGGCGGTTGTTGATCCAAGCGATCTCTTTGCCCTGCGGCGAAGGCCGGCCCGGGAGAAGCTGGTGGATCAGGGCTTCCGGCAGCTGTCTGTGCTGTTGGCGTCCATCGTGGGCCTCGTGCTCTTGGGCATTTTGCTCACGGTTCTCGGTGGAGCCCATCAAGCCATGGCCGCCTTTGGCCTGCGCTTCATCACCGCCTCCGACTGGGACCCCATCGCCAACCACTACGGAGCCTTCACCGCCATTTACGGCACGCTGGTCACCTCCGTTTTGGCGTTGTTCATCGCTGTTCCACTTGGCGTGGGCACGGCCATCTTCATCACGGAAAACCTGATCCCGCTTTGGATTCGTCAGGCCCTGGGGCTGATGGTTGAGCTGCTGGCAGCCATCCCTTCGGTGGTGCTGGGGCTCTGGGCGATCTTCGTGATGGAGCCCTTCCTTCGGCCATTGCTGGAGGCCCTGCATCAAAGCTTGGGCTGGTTGCCCTTCTTCTCCACCAACCCCCAGGGCCCAGGAATGGCACCGGCCATTTTGATTTTGGTGGTGATGATCTTGCCGATCATTACGGCCATATCCCGCGATTCGCTCCAGCAGGTGCCGCCCGAACTGCGCCAAGCCGCCTATGGCGTCGGCACCACCCGTTGGGGTGCGATCTTGCGGGTGATCCTTCCGGCGGCGGTCTCCGGCATCACCGGTGGCGTGATGCTCGCCCTGGGCCGCGCCATGGGCGAAACCATGGCGGTGACGATGATCATCGGCAACTCAAACAACTTCAGTCTGAGCCTGCTGGCACCGGGCAACACCATCTCCTCGATGTTGGCCAACCAGTTCGGCGAAGCCGATGGTTTTCAGGTGTCTGCCCTGATGTATGCCGCCTTGGTGTTGATGCTTCTCACCCTGGTGGTGAATGTGCTCGCCCAGTGGATCGTGCGCCGTCTGAGCCTCAAATACAGCTGATCGCCATGAGTTTCTCCGTTGCTCCCGCCCCGTCTGCCGAGGGTTCATCCGGCTTCAGCCGCGCATCGCTTCGCTTCAGCCCTGGCCTGTCGCGCAATCGCTGGAACGCGTTGTTCACGGCGGTGGCCGCACTCTTTGCCCTCTGCGCCGTGCTGCCCCTGCTGCTCGTGCTCGGCTACGTGCTCGTGAAGGGCGGTTCGCTGATCAGCTTCGGCCTGCTCACCCAGTTGCCCCCGCCTCCTGGCCTGGACGGCGGCGGGATCGGCAACGCGATCCTGGGAACGATCGTGGTGACCCTGGTGGCCAGCCTGGTGGCGATTCCCGTGGGTGTTGGCGGGGGGATTTATCTGTCTGAGTATTCACGCTCCGGTTGGTTCGCTCAGTTTGTCCGCTTCGGCACCAACGTTTTGGCTGGAGTGCCGTCGATCATCTGCGGTGTGTTTGTTTATGGCTTGATCGTCAGCACACGCCTGTTTTTCGGCCAGAGCTACAGCGCCATGGCTGGTGGCCTTGCCCTTGCCGTTTTGATGCTGCCCACGGTGATCAAAACCACCGATGAAGCTCTGAAGCTCGTGCCCCAGGAGCTGCGCTGGGGCGCCATCGGCATCGGTGCCTCCCGGTTCGTCACCATCACCCGCATCACGCTTCCCGCCGCTTTCACGCCCATCGCCACCGGAGTGGTGCTTGGCATCGCTCGGGCAGCAGGGGAAACGGCGCCCTTGATTTTCACCGCGCTGTTTTCACCCTTCTGGCCGGAGAGTTTGTTCAGCCCCATCGCCACGATGTCGGTGCTGATCTTCAACTTCGCGATCATGCCCTATGAAGCTCAGAACGCCTTGGCCTGGGCTGCTTCCTTTGTGCTGGTGGTGATGATCCTCGCCGCCAATCTGTTTGCTCGCTGGCTCGGTCGTTTCGCCCGAGCCTGACCACCTGCCCCTCTGCTCTTGCACCCCTCACGCTTGCCATGACCACCACGTCAATGCCGACCCCATCCCATCTCGATCAGGCCGGTTCTGAGTTTTGCCTTGAACTCGAAAATGTGGGCATCAGCTATGGCGGCAATGAGGCCGTACGCGGCGTTTATATGCAGATTCCCCGCGGTAAGGTCACGGCCTTCATCGGTCCCTCGGGCTGCGGCAAGAGCACGGTGTTGCGGGCCCTCAACCGGATGAATGATCTGATCGAGGGCTGCACGATCAAAGGTCGCGTGATTTTTGACGGGCAGGATCTCTATGCCCCCCAGGTCGACCCTGTGGAAGTGCGTCGCCGGATTGGGATGGTGTTCCAGAAGCCCAACCCGTTCCCAAAGAGCATCTACGAAAACATCGCCTTTGGTGCCCGGATCAATGGCTACCGCGGCGACATGGATGAGCTGGTGGAGCGTTCCCTGCGCAAAGCCGCGATCTGGGATGAAACCAAGGACAAACTGAAGGAGAGTGGCTATGCCCTCTCCGGTGGCCAGCAGCAACGCTTGTGCATTGCACGTGCCATCGCGATTGAGCCGGAAGTGATCCTGATGGACGAACCCTGCTCAGCACTTGACCCGATCTCGACCCTCAAGATCGAAGAGATGATGCATGAGCTCAAGAAGAGCTACACCATCGTGATCGTTACGCACAACATGCAGCAAGCCGTTCGCGTCAGCGATATGACCGGCTTCTTCAACGTCACCCCGAAGGCTGATGGAGATGGGAAAGTGGGTTGCTTGGAGGAGTTTGCCGCGACCGAAACCATTTTCAACGCCCCGACGCAGCAGGCCACGCAGGATTATGTCTCCGGACGGTTCGGCTGATCATGCTGAACATCAATCCATCGTTCGCAGCGCTAGCGTTAATCCATCTCAGCGCTCCACGCCATGACTGAGTCATCCGGCTCATTAGCCGGTAGCGATGGCATCCATTCTCCCCTCGAAGGATTCAGCCATTACCGCGGTGAAGACTGGACTCCGGAACGCCTCGCCTTTCATCAGAACCTCGAGCAGTTTGCGGATCGCGTCGGCTTGATTGTTGGCCTCCAGGGCAACGGCAAGATCAGCCAGGAGGCTGCCTACGACGAGATCAAAAAGCTCTGGAACAGCTTGCGGGGTAGTCGTTCTTCTTTGTTTGATTAGTGCGTCGTTGTCGGGTCCGCTACAGCTCCAGGTGATTGCCAGGGCGCCTGATCACTGATCAGGATGGCGTTCTTCACCGATCCAGGTTTTTGCTATGCCGGATCAAATCCGTTTCCTGTTTGCCCTCGCTGCCGCCACATGCATCCATGTGGCGGCCCTGAGTCAGGGATTTGGCTTGTCGAGCATTGTCACCGGCGACATTCATCCCCATCTCCGCCCTTTGATCGTTGCCCAGCCGTAATTGCATGCCCTGGTGGGGCGTGACTGTGGTGGCCGTTTTCCTCGGCCTTGTGTTGTTTGTGTGGGATCTTGGTTCCATCGGGCTGGTGGACGAAACGCCGCCACTGTTTGCGGCATCGGCCCGCGCGATGGCCGAGAGCGGTGATTGGCTGATTCCCCACGTGAACGGTTTGCCGCGTTACGACAAGCCGCCCTTGGTGTATTGGCTGATGGCTGCTCTGTACAGCCTTCCAGCCCATGCACGGTGGGATCCACTGGGATCCTGGGCAGCCGGCCTGCCTTCGGCGTTGGCCTCCACCGCCACGCTGTTGCTGTTGTGTCTGCTCACGGCCTGGTGGGAGCGGCGTGTGCTGGATCAACCCCAGCGCCTTTGGCTGGTGGCCGGCCTTCTGTATGGGTTGAGCCCGCTGGTGATGCTGTGGAGCCGCATCGGTGTGAGCGACAGTTTGCTCACAGCTCTTGTGGCGCTCGCGCTGGTGAGCTCGTGGTGCGCCTTCACCAGCTCGAAGCTGCCGTGGTGGCTCTGCTGGTTGGTGTTAGGGCTGGCCACCCTCACGAAAGGTCCAGTGGCCTTGGTGTTGTTTGGTCTGTGCTGGGCTGGTTTTGCGCTGCTCGAGCAGAACACTGCGCGGGTGTGGCAACGGCTGCGCCCGCTGCCAGGCGTGCTGGTGAGTGTGGTGGTGGCAGCTCCTTGGTATGCGGCGGCGTTCTGGCGGGAGGGCACGCCGTTTGTGGAGAGTTTCTTCGGCTATCACAACCTGCAGCGATTTACGCAGGTGGTGAATCGCCATGCCTCGCCGTGGTGGTTTTACGGCGCCATGTTGCTTCTGGCGAGCCTTCCCTGGAGCCCGTTGGTGTTGCTGGGCCTTTGGCGGGGCCTTCGCCGCCGCCAAAGCCTGGCGCGCTTCGCTGCCTGTTGGTTGCTCGCTGTGCTCCTTCTCTTCAGCCTGTCTGCCACCAAATTGCCGAGTTATTGGTTGCCGGCTACACCAGCTGCGGCCCTGCTGGCCGTGTCGGTGTTAGCCGAGCGGGATGCAGCCGTGCGTTGGTGTGTTCGCGTGGGGGCGTGTGCTGCCCTCGCGATCGGCGTGGCTCTTGCAAGCGCACCCACTTGGCTCGCGCGCCTCCGTGACCCTGATCTGGTGGATCTGCCGCAGCTGTTGGCCGGTTCTCCGCTGCTGCCGAGTGCCGTGGCATTGCTGGTTGCCGGCGCCTTGTTGGCGTTGTGGTTCAGCGCTGCGAACCCTCGCCAGTGGTGTTCGGCGCCGGTGCTTGCGGTGCAGTTCAGTTGGTTGTTGATGGTTCCGGCTGTGTTCTGGCCTCTGCTGCAACTCGGCGATGGCTTGCGCAGCCAACCGATGCGCACACTGGCTTGGCGGGCCCAGGCTCTGCAGGCCTCAAGCCAGGCGCAAGGGGCACCGATCACCATGTTGGGGCTGATTCGGCCGAGCTTTCATTTCTATTCCCGTGCTCCCATCGCCTATGAGGGCACCTCTCCTCAGGCCCTGGTGAACCTCAACCATCGCCTGCGGATGGAACCACGGGTGCGGATGCCTGAGCACAGCCACCGGATTCTGGTGGCGGCGCCGCTCCAGCTAGAGCAGCACCGCCATTGGGGTGCCCTGCTCAGCCCACGGGTTGCTCAGCAGGGTCGTTTTGGCTTGTGGTGGTTGGATCTAGCGCGGCTGGATCGCAAGGCACAGCTGTTGCAGCAGCGGCAGGGGCTGACGCCAACCTGGCAGGTGCCTCGCCCGGAGCGCTTCTGAGCGACCACAGCTCCATCAACTCGCGCTGCGCCATGGGGCCTTCGGCCTCCGGGTTGCGCACCACATAGGAGCCGTCTGGTTGCATCAGCCAAGCCTGCTGATCCTCGAGATAGAGCTGCATCAGCCATTCCAGCTGTACGCAGAGGTTTGAGTCGAGCACAGGCACCACCGCTTCCACACGCCGATCGAGGTTGCGTGGCATCCAATCGGCACTGCCCAGGAAGAGTTCAGGTTCGCCGGCATTGGCAAACCAGAACAGCCGTGAATGCTCGAGCAATCGCCCAATCACGCTGATCACGCGGATGTTGTCGCTGATCCCTTCCACACCGGGCCGAAGGCTGCACATGCCGCGCACCACCAAATCGATGCTTACCCCCGCTTGGGAGGCCTCATAGAGCAGGGCGATGAGGCCGGGATCCACCAGCGCATTCATCTTGGCTTGGATGGCGGCGGGCCGGCCGGCGCGGGCGTTGTCGATCTCCCGTTGGATCAGCTCCTGCATCCGCTGGCGCAGCGTCACCGGCGCCACGAGCAGGCGCCTGAAGTGCTGTTGTTTGGAGAAACCGGTGAGGTAGTTGAACAGATCCACCAGGTCGTTCACCAGATCGTCGTTGCAGCTGAGGATGCCGAGATCGGTGTAGAGGCTGGATGTTTTCGAGTTGTAGTTCCCGGTGCCGATGTGGCAGTAGCCCTGCAGCTTCTCGTGTTCGCGCCGCACCACCAGCGTGATTTTGGTGTGGGTTTTCAGCCCCAGCACCCCATACACCACATGCACGCCGGAGCGCTCCAGCTGCCGGGCCCATTGGATGTTGTTGTCTTCATCAAAGCGCGCCTTGAGCTCCACCAGGGTCATCACCTGCTTGCCGTTTTCGGCGGCGCGGATCAAGGCGGCGATGATCGGTGAATCTTTTGAGACGCGGTAGAGGGTCATCTTGATGGCCAAGACATCAGGGTCATCCGCGGCTTGGTTGATCAATTCCTCCACCGATGTGGAGAACAGGTCAAACGGGTGATGGAGCAGTACATCGCCGCGACGAATCACCCTGAAGATGCTTTCAAAGTCTTGATTGAGCAGCGATCCGTCTTCGAGCTGACTGCTCTGGCTGCTCCTCAGCTCGGCCGGGGTGCGGCCGCGGAAGGGTTGATCTTTGAGCTGAGGTGCGGGGATTGCCAGCAGGCTCATCAGATCGTCCAGGCCGAGTGGGCCATTGATGCGATAGACGTCGAAATCATCCACCTCCATGCCATTCATGAGTTGCCGAACTAATTCCATCGGCATTTCATCGGCCACTTCAAGTCGTACAACTTCGCCGCCCATTCGCCGCTTGCGCAAGCCCTGCTCCAGGGCTTGCATCAGATCATCGGCTTCTAATTCCCTAAGCTCCAGGTCGGCATCCCTGGTGACGCGAAAGAAGTAGTGCCCCTCGATGTCCATGCCGGGGAATAGGCGCTGCAGGTTGAAGGCAACCAGCTGTTCTAGGGGCAGCCCCATGTAGATCGGTTGGGGTGTGCGACCGCCATGCAGTTCAGGCGGGATGCTCACAAAGCGTGGCAGATTCTTCTGGGGGATCTTGATCCTTGCGAACTGTTGTGTTTGTGTACGTGGATCGCGGATCAACACCGCGATGTTCAAGCTAAGGTTGCTGATGAATGGGAATGGATGAGCCGGGTCTACTGCCAGCGGAGTGAGGACTGGAAAGACCGAGCGCTGAAAATAGCTATTTGCCCAATCCTTCTGCTTGCGTGAGAGTTGTTCGTGGTCGAGGAGTAAGATGCCGTGCTTAGCTAAGTTCGTCTTGAGGTGACTTCGGTAGTGATCTTGTTGTTGTTCTAGTAGTGGTTCGAGCTGAGTCCGAATCGCATTCAGTTGTTGCAGGGGTGTTCGGCCATCTTCGCTCAGTGAACTGATGTCTGCGTGAACCTGTGATTGCAGCGATGCAACCCGCACCATGAAGAACTCATCCAGGTTGTTGCTGAAGATGGCGCTGAACTTCGC
>JBEDHJ010000013.1:0-3081 GCA_041174205.1 Cyanobacteriota bacterium
CCCCGATGCCGATCCGCTGGTACGGACCCGCCAACCCTGAAGACCCCACCTACCGGCACTTCAACCGGATCGTGAATCTGGTGTTGCACGCCATGGTGTTTGCCGCCCTGAACAGCGGCCTGTGGTTCGTGCAAAACATGCGCCATCCCTGGGCGCACCTGGCCTGGCTCACCGAGGCCTGGGCGCTGCTGCTGCTCGTGCACCTGATCAGCGTGGTCGCGCGGCGCCCGGAGACGTCATCCTGAGAACACCACAGCCGCCAGGGCGATGAGCCTCTCCGCCAGCGAAATCCGCGACCTGCAACTGGAGATCGCCGATCGGCTCTACATCCAGATCGGCGGCTGGCATCTGTATCTGGGTGATGCCGGCGTGGCGGAGGCCCTGGCGATCGAATGCGCCGCCCGGCTGGATCAGGGGGCGGCGGTGTGCGCCCGCCAGGCGTTGGAGGCAGTGCAGGTGCCGATCGGCGGCGGCAGCAGCCGCCTGCCGCTGGCCCGGCTGGTGCCGGCCGGACAGCTGCAGGATCTCGAAGAACTGCTCGCCAACCGCGGCTAGGGTTGCGCATCCCGCTGCGGCGCTGTGCTGGTCATCGAGGTCACCAACGCCCGCGAGGTGGTGCGCCAGCGCATCGGTCCCCTGGGTAGTCGTCTGATCGGCAAGGTGGTGGATGCCGAGGCCCAGGTGGAAAAGGCGCTGATGCAGGAAATGGAAACCGCCTTCCGCGACTTCGGCATTGAGGCGCGCATCTATTCCGTCGACGGCCCGGCGATGGTTGGCCGCAGCCACCTGGAAGTGCCCATCCACGTGCGAGAAGAGCGCGTGGTGGAGGGCTGACGCCGCTCCACCTCTCAGCCAAGCCCTCAGCTGATCAGCGCTTCAGGGGCAGGCGACGCGTGATCGCGCCTCCGAGCTGACGGCTGATCTGGGTGGCTTCGGGCACACCGGCCCAGCTCGCCACCACGCCGTAGACCAGCAGACCCACGGCCGCGCAGAGACCGCACTGCAGCAGCAAGCCGATCAGATGGCCGGGCCAGCGGATCAACGCTGAGAGGCCATAGCTGAAGCCGCCGGCCAACACCGCAGCCGCCAACAGCATCAGGCTGTCGCGTGCCCAGGCTGCAAGCGGCAGCCCACCCAGGCGGCGCTGCAGGGCCAAAAGCAGCCCCAGACAGGTGAGCAGGTTCACCGCCACGGTGGCGAGCACCAGACCGGGGGCGCCGAAATTCAGCGCCGGCAGCTGCAGGCCCCAGGGGGTGGGGCCGCCCACCAGCAGCCAATCGAACACCGCATTGAGGCCGATGCCTGCCATCGAAAAGCGAAAGGGTGTGGTGCCATCACCCAGGGCATAGAAGACGCGCACCAGCACGTCGCGGCCCAGGTAGGCGGGCATGCCCACGCCATAGGCCATCAACAGCCCGCCCACCAGGGCGGCGGCGCCGGCATTGAAGGCGCCGCGCTCGTAGATCAGCGCCACGATCGGCCCCGCCAGGGCCACCATCAGCGCCCCCAGGGGGAGCATCGAGGCATTGGAGAGCATCAGCCCCTGGCGGATGCGGCTGATCAACTCGGGCCGATCCGCCGGAGCCGTGAGCCGCGCAAACACCGGCAGCAGCGGCACGAGCAGGGCATTGGAGAGCAGCCCCAGCGGTGTCTGCACCAGCAGGTTGGCGTAGCCCAGACCTGCAGCCGCACCGACGATGCCGGAGGCGAAAAACAGATCGGTGAACACATTGATCTGCAACATGCCCGAGGACAGGGTGGCCGGGCCCATCACCCGCAACACCTCCTGCACCCCGGGATGCTTCCAATCCCAGACCAGCTGGAACTTGTGCAGCCCCTGGCGGGCCAGGGCCGGCAACTGAATCAACCACTGGAACACCGCCCCCAGCAGCGTGGTGCCCGCCAACACCGCGCCACCCAGGAAGGCGTACTGCGGCAGAGCGATCGAGGAGCCCAGGTGCAACCAGAGGATGCCCAGGCCGGCGATCACCGCCACGCTCGAGAGCAGCGGGCTCACCGAAGGCAACCAAAACTCATCGGCCGCATTGAGCGCTCCAAAGCCGAGACCGATCAGACCGGCAAAGAGAGCCATCGGCGCCATCCAGCGCAGTTCCAACACGGCGATGGCATGACGCTCCGCATCAAGCCCAGGGCCCACCAGATCGATCAGCGGGTCGGCCGCCACGAACAACAGCAGCGTCACCCCGATCAACCCGGCGCCCACCAAGGTGTTGATCGCCGCCAACACGTGGGCGCCCTCTTCGCGCGGCCGGCGCGAGAGAGCACTCACCATGGCGCTGTGGAAGGGGCCATTGATCCCGCCCAGCAGGATCAGCAGAAAGCCCGGCAACACATAGGCGTAGTTGTAGGCGTCGTAGGCGGCGCCCACACCGAAGGCGGCAGCGATCGCCTGCTGGCGCACCAGGCCGGCCAGCTTGCTCAGGGCGGTGGCCACCGCCACGATCAGGGCGATGCGCCGCAGCGAGCGCGCGGGGCCTGGGCTCGAGGCTTCGCTCGGGGATTCGCTCATGCAGTGCGGCCTTGGCCCCAACTCGGGCGATTCTTGCCTGCAGAAGAAGCCTTGTTGTGATGCCGGTTGCCGCCGCACCCGAAGCCCAGCCCGTGTTGAGGCTCGAGCCCCTGCAGGAGGGGGTGCTGCTCAAGCGTTACAAGCGCTTCCTGGCGGATGTGGAGCTGGACAGCGGCGAGGTGGTGACCGCCCACTGCGCCAATACCGGCCCCATGACCGGCGTAATGCACATCGGCGGGCGCGTGCGGCTGCGCCATGCCCCCTCGCCCACCCGCAAGCTGGCCTGGACCTGGGAGCAAGCCCAGGTGCCCGGCGCCAACGGCACACCGGTGTGGGTGGGCATCAACACCGCTCTCCCCAACCGGCTGGTGCGGGCCACGATCGAAGCGGGCTGCCTGGAACCGTGGCTGGGGCCGATCGCGAGCATCCGAGCCGAAGTGGCCTACGGAGCCAACCGCCGCAGCCGCATTGATCTGTTGCTCACGCCTGCTGAAGGCGCCGCAGATCCACGGCCGATCTATGTGGAGGTGAAAAACACCACCTGGACCGAC
>JBEDHJ010000014.1:0-9997 GCA_041174205.1 Cyanobacteriota bacterium
GCTGTTGATGCTGGCCAATCTGCGCGGCGTTCGCTCCAGCGCGCAGCTGCTCAGCCTGCCCACCTACGTCTTCATGGTGGCGGTCTTCACCCTGGTGATCGGTGGCTTGATCCGGCTGGCCCATGGGGATCTCGATGTTCTGCAGGCCCAGGAGCAGAACCTCTTAATGGCCAGGGAACACGGCCTGCCCTTGGAGGAGATGGGGGCAGCACTGACGCCCGTGTTGTTGATGCGGGCCTTCAGCTCCGGTTGTGCGGCCCTCACCGGCATTGAGGCGATCAGCGATTCCGTGCTCGCCTTCAAACCCATCGAATGGCGGAACGCCCGGCGGGTGCTCAGCGTGATGGTGCTGATGTTGGCCGTGATGTTCGGCGGCATCAGCGTGTTGGCCCAGCAGCTGGGGGCGGTCTACGTGGAGCACGGCCCCACCCTCCTGTATCAGCTGGGATCAGCGGTGTTTGGCAATGGGCCCCTGCTGCTGATCCTGCAGTTGGCCACGCTGCTGATCCTGCTGCTGGCCGCCAACACGGCCTACGCCGATTTCCCGCGGCTGGCCAACTTCCTGGCCGTCGATGGCTACCTGCCTCGCCAGCTCACCTCCCTCGGTGATCGGTTGGTGTTCAGCAACGGCATCCTGGCCCTCACGGGATTCTCCGGTCTGTTGCTGGTGGTGTTCAACGGCAGCGTTAGCAGGCTGATTCCGCTCTACGCGGTGGGCGTGTTTCTGAGCTTCAGCCTCTCCCAGGCGGGGATGGTGGTGCATTGGTGGAACGAGCGCAGCAGTGGCTGGCTCTCCAAGGCACTGCTGAATGGCTTTGGCGCTTTGGTCACCGCGGTGGTCACGGCGGTGCTGCTGTTCAGCAAGTTCACCCATGGGGCCTGGTTGGTGGTGGTGGCCATCCCGTTGATGGTGGGCTTGTTTCTGGCGATCAAGGCGCACTACCGCAGCGTGTCGCGCCGGTTGCGCCTGGCCGCCGATAAGAAGCTCACGCTGCCGCCGGCTCCGGCCCAAGGCGGGGCGCCGGTGGTGGTGCTGGTGGGGCAGCTGCATCGCGGCAGCTTCGAGGCGGTTCGCTATGCCCGCACCATCGCCAAAGAGCTGGTGGCGGTGCATGTGGATCTCGGCTTCGGACGAGTGGAAGACTTCAAGGCCCAATGGCAGCGCCAGCTGCCTGAGATTCCGCTGGTGGTGCTCGAATCGCCCTATCGGTCCTTAATCGATCCGGTGCTGGAGTTTGTGCGGGCCTTTGAAATCGAGCACCGCAAGGATCGCGATCGCTTCTGCACCGTGGTGTTGCCGGTGTTTGTGACCCGTCACCGCTGGGAGAACCTGCTCCACAACCAGAGCACTGTGGCCCTGCGCAGTGCCCTGCGGGCCCAGGGCACCCGCGTGGTCACGACCGTGGGCTTCTACCTCTGATCATGGGTGGCTGACGAGCCGCCTGCGCTCCCTGATGCTGCCGTTTCACTGGCTCACCCAGACCCTGGCCTTTGGGCTGGGCATCTCCTTCAGCCCGCTCAATATCGCCCTGGTGGCGCTGCTGTTGCTCGGCGCTCGGCCCCTGCGCCGCTGTGGCACGTTTCTCACCGGCTGGGTGCTCGCCAATGGCGGCGCTCTCAGCGCCGTGGTGCTCGTGGGTGGGCGCTTGAGCTGGGCGATGCACTTGGGCAGCCGCGGCCAGATCCTGATTGATCTGATCGGCGCTGGAGCGCTGGTGGGCCTGGGCCTCTTTCAGCTCACGCCGGCGGTGGCCATCGGCGAGGAGAACTGGGCCATGCAACTGATGAGCCGCCTTCCCGAACTGGAGGGCTTGCCCCTGTTGGGCCTGGGGGCGGGTTGCGCCTTGGTGAGCCCCGAAAACCTGGTCTTTTATGTGAAAGAGGGCGGCATGCTGCTCACCAATCACACCAGCTGGCGCGGTGATCTCGAGGTGGGTGCTGTGTTTGTGGCCGTCACCGCTTCGCTGCTGCTGTTGCCGCCCTTGCTCTGGATCCTGAACGGCGAAGGGCTACGCCAGCGGCTCGAGGTGATCAACGAATGGCTGGTGCACCGAGCCGAGTGGCTAGTTGGGGTGTTTGCCTTGCTGTTGGGGCTTTATCTGGGCTGGCAGGGCCTGGAGGGCCTGCATCAGTTCACGCTGTTGGCGATGGCTTGATGGCGTTCTTTTGATGGCGCAAGGAATCACCCAGCGAGAGCAGCAGCAACACCACGCCGATTAAGCCGCTGAGCCATTCGGGCACATGCAAGCCCCAGCGGTTGATCACGACGCCGACCAGCATGAGCAGCCCCAAGGCGCCGATGGCGTAGTGGGCTCCATGCTCAAGGAACACCAGCTGATCGAGGGCTTGTTCGCGGCTGAGCATCACCGTGAGCGAACGGATGAACAGGGCGCCGAGTCCGAGGCCGGTGAGGATCAGGCCTAGATCGCTGGTGATTGCAAAGGCGCCGATGGTGCCATCGAGACTGAAGGAGGCATCCAGCAGTTCCAGATAGATCAGGCTGGCAATGCCGCTCTGGGCTGCCATCCGACCCACCGCTTCCTCTTCGCCGCCGAACACATCTGCCAACGACGTGCTCAGGATTTGCAGCACCAGGCCAATCAAACCGGCAAACAGCACATCACTGCGCAGCGATCCCGGCAGGGCTAGCGCCACCAACATCAAGACCACAAGGGCCAGCACGACTTCCAGAGAAGGCACCCGTCCGGCCCGGCTGAGCCGTTCCTCCAGCAGGGTCACCCAATGCTGGGTTTTGGCTTCATCAATGAAGTAGCGCAGAAACACCATCAGCAGGAACATGCCGCCGAAGGCCAGGATCCGCGGCTCGGCGAGTTCCAGGAGCTCGTGGTAGTGCTCCGGCTTGTGCAGTGCTGCATCGAGCGCCTCGCCGATGCCGATGCCCCCCGCCAGGCTCACCAGCAGCAGCGGCCCCAGGAAGCGCACCCCAAACACCGGGATCACCAGGCCCCAGCTCAGGAAGAAGCGTTGCTGGCCCGGAGTGAGCTGCTCGAGCACGCGGGCATTCACCACCGCGTTATCGAAGGACAGGCTCACTTCCAGGGCCAACAGCACCAAGGTGATCCAGGTGGCCTGGAGGCCAGCGGCTGTCAATCCCCCGTGGCTGACCAGAACGGCCACCAATCCAATCAGGCAGCAGATCAAGGGCAGCCGCACATAGCGCAGCAGGCGAGCCATGGATGTTGGCAAGGTGTGATGAGCTTGCTCGCTGGTGGGGCTGTCTGCAGCCCTTGGCGTTCAGATGAAATACATCGCTTCAGCCTGACGCCGGGCATCGCGCTCCAGCAGAAGGTCCGCCAGGGTGGTGGCCTCCAGGCGAGCGAAACGCTGACGGCGCAGGTCCTCGGCGAGCGCGCTGATCACCTGCAGTTCGGCGCTGCCGCTGCTGGGATCGGGCTGATGGGCTTCACCATCGAGGCAGGCGATCACGTCGGCGAGCTGGATCTCCGCGGCCGGCCTGGCCAGTTGATAGCCGCCGCGGGCGCCGCGGATGCTGCGCAGGATGCCGGCCCGCCGCAGGCTGGTCATCATCTGCTCGAGGTAACGCTCCGGGATGGCCTGCCGGGCAGCGATTTCCCCCACCTGAAGGCGTTCTCCGCTGCCAGCAAGATCGGCCAGCTCCATCAGCGCCAGCAACCCGTAGGTGGTTTTGGCGCTGAAGCCCAATGCGCATGCCGGAACAGCGTTCAGTCTGCCATTTAAAGAACGGTAATTGGGTCGGAAATGGGGATTGCATGCCCCTTCCAGTCAGTTGTGGCTGTTAAACACGTAAATCCGATCTGAACACCGGTGTATGTTGGCTGCAACTTTGGATCGCCCATGGCCGATCTCTTCGCTGCGGTGCTCCAGCCGGGAGCATTGATCACGTTGCTGGTGTTGGCTGGCTCGATCGTGTTGTTCGTAGGGGGCTGGCTGGCTCCTGAGCTCACGGGTCTTCTGGCCGCGGCCCTGCTGATCGTCACGGGCGTGCTCAAGCCATCCGAGGCTGTAGAGGGCTTTGGCAGCCCAGCGTTGATCACGCTGATGGGCTTGTTTGCCTTGTCAGCTGGCTTGTTTCGCAGTGGTGGCCTGGATCGCTTGCGGGCCCTGATCGGCTCCGATGCGGTCCGTAGCCCGAAGCGGATGATCGCCCTGATGGTGGCGGCGGTTGGCCCGGTGTCTGCGTTCGTCCCCAACACGCCGATCGTGGCCAGCCTGCTGCCGGTGGTCGAGGGCTGGTGCCAGCGCCGTCGGATCTCGCCCTCCAAGGTCTTGCTGCCACTCTCCTTCGCCACGGTGTTGGGCGGCACGATGACGCTGATGGGTAGCTCAGTGAACCTGCTCGCCAGTGAGGTGAGCAGCAAGTTGGGCTACGGCGCCTTCGGGCTGTTCGGTTTCACGCCAATTGGCATCGGTGTCTGGCTGGTGGGTGGTGTGCTGATGGTGCTTTTTGCAGACCGTTTTCTCCCCGATCGCGGCACCGATGACGACGATCTGATCGCTTCGCTCTCCAGCGGCGGCTACCTGACGGAGGTGGAGATCCCGGCGGGCTCGGAGCTGATCGGCCAATCGCTGCACGCCAGTCGCCTGCAGCGCCGCTTCGACGTGGACGTGCTCGAGCTGCACCGCGGTGCCGA
Source organism: Cyanobacteriota bacterium (assembly GCA_041174205.1). Lineage (GTDB taxonomy): Bacteria > Cyanobacteriota > Cyanobacteriia > PCC-6307 > Cyanobiaceae > Vulcanococcus. Next base: position 4,635 of record JBEDHJ010000014.1, read on the forward strand.
GCGTTTCCTTCCTCCCCTCGCGGATCGCACCCTGGTGCTGGGCGATCGGCTGCTGTTGCGTTGCAGCCGCGAGGATCTGCTGCGCCTGCAGCAGGACCACACGGTGGTACTCGCCCCCACCCCTGAGGAGACGATTCGCCCTGATCAGCAGAACAATCAGCGCATGGTGGAAGTGCTGCTGCCGTCAGGTTCCACTCTCGCGGGTGATTGCCTGCGGGATCTGCGCTTCCGCCAGCGTTACAACGTGACGGTGCTAGCGCTGCGCCGAGGCAATGAGGTGTTGCGGGAGCGGCTGGGTCGCGTTCAGCTGCGCGAAGGGGACGTTCTCCTGCTGCAAGGGCCGAAAGACGCCATCCGCGGCTTGCAGGCCAACAACGACCTGGTGGTGCTCGAGCAGCTCGAAAAGGATCTGCCCACCGTGAATCGCAAGCGCGTGGCGCTGTTGATCGGCGCGTTAGTGATCCTGCTGCCCAGTTTCGACATCATTCCACTGGTCGCTTCGGTCTTGCTGGGCACCGTGGCCATGGTCGCCACAGGTTGCTTGCGTGCCGGCGAACTGCAACGGGCGATTCGCTTGGATGTGATCTTGCTGCTCGGCTCCCTGGCCAGCTTCAGCGTTGCTCTGGAGAAAACAGGCCTGGCCGCTGCCCTTGCCAAGGCCCTTCTGGTGGGACTGCATAGCTGGCCGGTCTATGTGGCGTTGCTAGTGGTGTTCCTGTTCACCACCCTGCTCACTGAGGTCATGAGCAATGCGGCCACCGTGGCGATGGTGATCCCGATTGCTGGTCAGCTGGCCCAGGGGCTCGATCAGCCCCCCATGGCCTTTATCTACGCCGTGCTGTTTGGTGCTAGCCAGAGCTTCCTCAGCCCGGTGGGCTATCAAACCAACCTGATGGTGTTTGGCCCTGGCCGTTATCGCTTTCTCGATATCGCCCGCTATGGCTTCCCGCTCACCATCGCCATGACCGTAACGGTGCCGTTCCTGATCTGCCGTTGGTTTGGGCTGTGAGTCCCCGGCTCAAGGGCCGATCGAGCAGGATTGTCGATCTGTTTTGCAGCTTGAGCCCCGTGAGGCCCCCTACTGGATCTCCTTCGCGCCGCTCTGCCCGCCACAAAAGCTTGCTGCGCCTGCTCAGGCAGCGCCTGCTCTGGCTCTGGCATCACGAAGGCAGCCACGGCCAACGGGCGCGAGGCTTGGCGGCGGGGATTTTCACGGGATGCTTCCCCTTCTTTGGGTTGCAAATCGTGCTCGGAGTGGCCCTAGCCAGCGTGGTGCGCGGCAATCACATCCTGGCTGCAGCCGGAACCTGGATCAGCAATCCTTTCACCTATCTGCCGCTCTATTGGTTCAACTATCAGGTTGGTAGTGCCCTGTTGGGACCGGGTCCCTCGTTCCCCAGCCTTCAGCAGCTGCAGCAGGCTCCCCTCTGGGATCTCGGCATGGCCATGAGCGGCCGCTTGCTGTTGGGTTCAATGCTGGTGGGACTGGTGAGCGCCCTGGTTTTGGGTGGCGGCTACTGGCTGCTGCTGGAGCATCGCCACCGCCGCGCTCATCCCTGAGTGCCCTCAGCCTCACTGGGTAGACGCTTCCAGCCCGCCAACACGCCGAGGATGTCGGCGGCGCTCACCAGCCCCACGAAAGCGCCGAATTCATCCACCACCACCCGCACCGAGCTGCGATCACCGCGGCGGAAGGTGGTGAGCAGTCGATCGGCGCGGATCATCTCGGGCACGTATTGCGGCGCGTCGCAGAGTTCGCACACCAGTCGCTGACCGTCGCCCTGCAGCAGCTCGCCCAAGGCTTCCTCCCGGCTCTGCACCCCCAACACCTCATCCACTTCTTCCCCAAGCACCACCCACCAGGCATCCTCTGGAGCTTCGAGGATCTGCTGCCGCACCGATTCGAGGCTGGCGGCACCCGGTAGAGAAGGGGTGGCCACACGCGACACCATCAGATCGCGGGCTGTGAGGTCGTTGAGGGCAAACACCTTGCCGATCATTGCTGCTTCATCGGCTTCGATCTGGCCCTGCTGCGACCCGAGCCGCGCCATCAAGTGGATTTCCCGCTCGTTGGTGGTGAGGTCAGCTTCGGCTGTGATGGCCGGCATCAGCTTCTCGAGCACCAGCAGCAATGGCAGCGTTAGTCGCTCCAGCAGCAGCAGCACCCGCGATGCCCCCAGGGAGATCGGCATGGCCAAGCTGTTGCCCAGAGCTTTGGGCAGGATCTCGCCAACGAGGATCACGGCCACGGTGAACCCTGCGTTGAACAGCAACAGGAGCCCGGCCCCCCCGGGTACCTGTTCGAAGGTGTGGTTGGCCTGGCTGCCCAGCAGCATCGAGCCGGAGATGTTGAAGAGGTTGTTGATCACCACCAGCAGCGCTAGGGCCCTGCCCGGGCGTGCCTTGATCCGCTCCAGAGCCCGCGAGCCAGGCACCCGCTGTTGCACCAGGGTGTGCACCTGAATCGGATTGACCGTGAGCATCGCTGCTTCGGTGCTGGAGGCCAGAGCCGAGCCCATCAGGATCAGCGCTGCCATCACCAGCAGCACAACGATCGGATTCATGGGCTGGTGGGGGATGCGGGTTGGACCGGACCTTACCTACGGTTTGCGGGATGAACCCGATCACCGGCAACCCCGTCCAGGCTTTGCAGCGCTGGCGTCACCACCTCACCGTGCCCCAGTTCACGGTGGTCACTGGTTTGTTGGTGATCGTGGTGGGCACCTTTCTGCTGGCCTCACCGCTCTGTTCCACCGATGACGTGGGCCTCTGGCAGGCCCTGTTCACGGTTACCTCTGCGATCACGGTGACCGGCCTGTCGGTGATCTCGGTGAACACTGATCTGACCCTGATCGGTCAGATCGTGCTGGCGGGGCTGATCATCACCGGTGGTCTGGGCTTGATGGCCATCACCACCTTCCTGCAGGGGTTTGTGCAGGGGCGCTCCGGCCTGCGGCACCGGCTCGACAAGGGACGCGCTCTCGATGAATTCGGGGTGGGAGGCATTGGCCCCACCTTCAACAGCATCCTGATTACCGCCACCTGCGTGATGGGGCTAGGGGCCGTTGTGCTCTACGCCTTTGGTTTTACCGACATTGAGCAGCCCGGCCAGCGGCTTTGGGCCTCGCTGTTTCATGTGATCAGTGCCTACAACAACGCTGGTTTCGGCCTCTGGGACAACAGCCTGGTCGACTACCGCGACAACACCGTGGTGAATGGTGTGATCGCCGCGATGATCGTGATCGGCGGCATTGGCTGGCGGGTGATCAACGACCTGTGGAGCAATCGGCGCCGTTTGCAGAGGCTGCGGCGACTCAGCCTGCATACCCGGCTGGTGCTTCGCAGCACGGTTCTGCTGATCCTGCTGGGGGCGATTGGCCTGCTGATCACTGAACACTTTGGTTATCGCGCCAGCCTCATGGGGCATCTGAGCCTCTGGCAGAAGTTGCAGATCACCCTGTTTCAGTCGGTCACCACCCGCACGGCTGGCTTCAACACGGTTCCGCTCTCGGCTTCCACGATCACGGATGCCGGCTTGCTGTTGATGATCCTGTTGATGTTCATCGGCGCCAGCCCCGGGGGAACCGGCGGAGGCATCAAAACAACAACCTTCGCGATCCTGATGGGAGCCACGCGCTCCACCCTCGAGGGTCGCGGTGATGTCTTGATGCATCGCCGCCAGATTCCCGATTCCACCGTGCTTCGGGCCGTGGGGGTGACCCTGGCGTCGGCGCTGTTCGTGGTCTTGATGGCGTTGTTGCTGGGGATCGGTCCCTCCTCCAGCGGCATGCCGGGCCATCAGAGCTTCAGCTTCCTCGAGAAGCTGTTCACCTGTGTGTCGGCGTTCGGCACGGTGGGGCTGGATCTCGGCGTCACCGCCAACCTCAACCGCTGGGGCCAGCTGGTGTTGATGGTGGGGATGTTTGTGGGCCGGATCGGCATCCTGCTGCTGCTCTCAGCCCTCTATGGCAACCGCCCCCAGCTGCGGGTGGGCTATCCGAGGGAAGACCTCTACGTCTAGAACGGGTGAGCTTGCGACGGCAGCCGTGAATCAGTGGTGGCAATGGGGCTCTGAGGTTGACGGCCCCCGCGGTGGCTTCGCGGTGATCGGTGTGGGCCGCTTTGGCTCGTCGGTGTGTGCCGAGTTGGTGCGTGCTGGAGCTGATGTGCTCGCCATTGATTCCAGCCAGCGGGCCATCGATGAATTGCGACAGCTCGATCCCTCGATCGAATGCCGCGTGGTGGATTGCACCGATGAGGAGGCCTTGCGGGCTGCTGGTGTGCTCGATCTGGAAACCGTTGTGGTGGCCATGAGCGATCCGATCGAGGCCAGCATCACGGCCACGCTGATCTGCAAAGACGCAGAAGGCACCCGCGTGAAGCAGGTGATCGCCCGCGCCACCAGCGATCTGCACATGAAGATGCTGCAGCGGGTTGGGGCCGACCGCGTGGTGTTTCCCTCGAAAATGATGGGCAAACGGCTGGGGATTGAGCTGGTGCGCCCCAACCTGCTGGAGCAGCTGCGCCTCGACGATCGCAACTGCATTGAGGAGATCAAGGTGCCCAAGGCCTTTGTGGGGCACTCTCTGCGCGATCTCAATCTGCGCAAACACTTCAACGTCAACGTGTTGGCGGCGGGCCCCGTGGGTCATCTCGATGTGAACCCGCCGGCCTCACACGTGTTGGCGGAGGGTGAATTGCTGGTGGTGATGGGCTCGGAAGAGGCGCTGCGCAATCTGCCCGGCAGCTGAGTTCTGCGGCTCCTGTGGGTGATCCCACACCGGCTTGTTAACGGCTTGTGCACAAAGGGTTCCCTCGGAGTGCAAGCCAGCGCTAGCGAGGGAAGCGCACGGCAGGAGGCCGGCCCATGGCAACAAGTGTGGATCTGCCGCCGCCCCTCAAGGAAAGCGGCCAGCGCGAGGTGTTCTGCGGGCTCACCTCGATCGTCTGGCTGCACCGGCGCATGCCGGATGCCTTCTTCCTGGTGGTGGGCTCGCGCACCTGCGCCCACCTGATCCAGAGCGCCGCCGGCGTGATGATCTTTGCCGAGCCGCGCTTCGGCACTGCGATCCTCGGCGAACGGGATTTGGCCGGTCTGGCCGATGCCAATGAGGAGCTCGATCGCCTGGTGGCCCAGCTGCTGGAGCGCCGCCCCGAGATCCGCACCCTGTTCCTGGTGGGCAGCTGCCCCAGCGAGGTGATCAAGCTCGATCTGGCCAAAGCCGCCGAGCGGCTCAACCGTCAGCATGCCGGCCGCGTGATGGTGCTCAACTACAGCGGCAGTGGCATCGAAACCACCTTCACCCAGGGGGAAGACGGCGCCCTGCAAGCGCTGATTCCGCTGATGCCCAGCAGCGATCAGC
>JBEDHJ010000015.1:0-2692 GCA_041174205.1 Cyanobacteriota bacterium
TGGATGCGGGGAACGGCGATGCGGGGGTTGTGGGCATGCAGCTCGGCGAAACGCTCGGCATTCGAGGCTTCGTTGCAGTAGTCCATCTCCTCGAACACCCGCTTGCCCAGCTCATCGATCAGGGCCACCAGATCCGAGCGGATCAGGCCGATGTTGCGGTTGAGCCAGGCAGCGATGTTGCGCACGATGTAGAGGTCGAGCGTGATCTGCTCGCGCAGGCCGGGGCGCTGCACCTTCACCGCAACCTTTTCACCGTTGAGCAACACGCCCCGGTGCACCTGGCCGAGGGAGGCGGCAGAGATCGGCTCCCGCTCCAGTTCGGCGTAGATGGAGGAGATCGGCGCGCCGAGGTCTTCCTCGATGCAGGCCATGGCCAGGGCTGAATCGAAGCCCGGCAGCTGGTCCTGCAGCTGGGCCAGCTCTTCCAACAGCAGCGGCGGAATGATGTCGGGCCGGGTGGAGAGGGCCTGGCCGGCCTTGATGAAGGCAGGACCCAGAGAAGCGACCAGATCGGCGGCTTCCTTGGCGCGGGCCCGGGCGTGGTCGGGGTTGGCGAGGCGGCGGGTGAGCCAATCGAGCCCCACGCTCAGTAGATAGAGGCCGATCGGAACGAGCGTTTGCCAGAGGCGACGGATCAGACGCTGGGGGGCACCGGCATAGATGCGGCTGATGGCGGCCGGGTCGTACTCGAGCAGGCCGGAGACCTCGATGAAGTCGCTGAGGTCGGCCCCGCTCGCGGCTGCTGGTGTCTTGATGTTGTCTGCAGTGACGCTTTCAGATTCCGTACATTCCGTACGGGATTCTGGACTGTTTTGCGTGTTGTGATCCGGACTCGCCGCCGCGGTGTCCTCGCTGATGTCTGCCCCCAGCACGTTGCGGCGCATGGCGGCGCTGGCGGCTTCCAGGGGAGTGAGCGAGCGCGTCGGACTTGGCATGCCGCGGGTGCCCTTTGAGGGTTGTCCCTCTTCTAAACGAAAGACACAGCCGCTACGGTCGGCCTGACTACCCGGCTACTGCCGCGTCGCCCCTTTGCTCACTGGACTGCGCCTTCAGAACATCGCCCTGATTGAGCAGTTGCAGCTCGATTTCAGCGGCGGATTCACGGTGCTCACCGGTGAAACCGGCGCCGGTAAATCCATCCTGTTGGATGCCCTGGATGCACTGCTTGGCGGCACGGGCCCTCGTTTGCTGCGCCAGGGCAGTGACCGTGGCGTGATCGAGGCCAGCTTCAGCCTCACGCCGCCTCTCCAGAACTGGCTGGAGCAGCAGGAGTTAGAGGCGGAGGAGGGTGAAATCCTGCTCAGTCGGGAATGGCGCCTCAGCGATGACCGCCTCAGCAGCCGCCATCGGCTCAATGGTGTGGCGGTGAACCGCGCCCAGATCCAGGAGTTGCGGCCGCTGCTGCTGGATCTCACCGTCCAGGGCCAAACCCAGCAGTTGGCGCGGCCCGGTCAGCAGCGTCGCTGGTTGGATCGTTACGCCGGGGATGTTCTTCAGGCTTTGCTCATCCCAGTTGCTGAGGCGTATCGCAGCTGGCGCCGCGCCGCCCAGCAGCTGGAGCAGGCCCGCAGCAATTGGGAGCAGCTGCAACAGGAGCGCGAGCGCCAGGAACAGTTGTTGGCGGATCTTGAGGCAGCTCAGCTGGAGGATCCTGGCGAGCGCGAACAGCTCCAAGCCGAGGAAAACCGTCTCGCCCATGGGGTGCGCCTGCAGGAAGGGGTGATGACGCTCCTGGGGCGCCTGGTGGATGGGGCTGACGATGCTCCTTCTGCCCTCGACCATCTCGCGGCCTGCGAGGGGGAGCTGGCGGCGATGCAACAGCTCGATCCCTCGATTGCCGAGCTTGCAAGCTGCGCCAGCGACGCCTTGGCGCAGCTGCAGGATCTAGCCCGCGATCTGGATCGCTACGGCGCCTCGCTGGAGAGCGATCCCGACAGCCTCAGCCAGCTGCAGGAGCGCATCGCCCAGCTCAAGGCGCTCGAGCGGCGGCACGGAAAAACCCTTGCGGAGCTGATCGATTGGCGTGATCAGCTGCGGGAGCAGTTGGCCCCCGGTGGCGCTGAGGCCAGCCTGGAATCCCTGGAGGCGCTTGAGCTGGCTGCTCGGAGCCAGCGTGATCGTTGCAACGGAGAGCTCACCACGGCGCGTCAGTCCGCCGCTGCCCACCTGGAACAGCAGCTCATGGAGGCCCTACGGCCCATGGGTCTGGCCAACGTGCGCTTCAGCGTGGCGATCGAGCCGGCCACTCCGGGCGAGGAGGGCGCCGATGCCGTGCAGTTCCTGTTCTCGGCGAACCCGGGTCAGCCTCTGGCACCACTGGCGGAGGTGGCCTCCGGCGGTGAGATGAGCCGCTTCCTGCTGGCCCTGAAAACCTGCCTAGCCGCGGCAGATCAACACGTCACGCTGCTGTTCGACGAGATCGACACCGGCGTGAGCGGCCGCGTCAGTGGTGCCATGGCTGAGCTCTTGCAGCGCTTAGCCCAGCAACGCCAGGTGTTCTGCGTCACCCACCAGCCCTTGGTGGCCGCGGCGGCCGACCATCACTTCCGCGTGGCCAAGGAGGTGCGGGGTGGCGTCACCCACACGCAAGTGTCCCAACTGCGGGACACTCAGGCCCGCCAGGCGGAGCTGGCGGAACTGGCCGGGGGCGACTCCGGGGAGACGCGTAGCTATGCGGCGAGTTTGTTGAAAC
>JBEDHJ010000016.1:0-7793 GCA_041174205.1 Cyanobacteriota bacterium
CTGGTGGGCCATGTGACCAAGGAGGGCATGCTCGCTGGCCCGAAGGTGCTCGAGCACCTGGTGGATGCGGTGCTCACCTTTGAAGGTGATCGCTTCGCCAGCCACCGCCTGCTGCGGGCCGTGAAAAACCGTTTCGGTGCCACCCACGAGCTGGGCGTGTTCGAGATGCGAGGCCAGGGCTTGGCCCAGGTGCTGAACCCCAGCGAGCTGTTTCTGGGCAGTGATGAACCCAGCGCAGGCACCGCCACGATCGTGGCCTGTGAGGGCACGCGCCCCCTGGTGGTGGAGCTGCAGGCGCTGGTGAGCACCACCAGCTACTCCAGTCCGCGCCGCACGGCCACCGGCATTGGCACCAACCGGCTCCACCAGATCCTGGCCGTGTTGGAGAAACACCTGGGGCTGCCGCTATCCCGCTTCGACTGCTATCTGGCGGTGGCTGGCGGCCTGGAGGTGGAGGAGCCGGCGGCCGATCTGGGGGTGGCCGCGGCGGTTGTGGCCAGCTACCGGGATCTCACCCTGCCCCCGGGCACGGTGCTGATCGGTGAACTGGGATTAGGCGGGCAGCTGCGGCCGGTGGCTCAGCTTGAGCAACGCCTGCAGGAATCAGCCCGCTTGGGCTTCCGGCGGGCGGTGGTGCCCAAGGGGAGCGGCTTGGGACGGCTCGCGGCGGGCCTGGAGTTGCAGCTGCTGGAGGCCGGCGGGGTGGCTGAGGCGCTGGTGGCTGCCCTGGGCGTCAACCCCGCCGATGATCGGGCCTGAAGCGACGCCTCAGAAGTACACGTCGACGCTGCCGCGGCCGCTGGTCTTGAGCCAGTTCTGGGCTTCGATGTAGTTGTTTGGAGCGAGGCGGATCGCTTTGGTCCAGAAGTCCGCGGCCTGATCGAAGTGACGATCAGCCAGATCGCTGTCTCCCTTTTCCTCTGCCAAAGAGCCCAGGTGGTGATGGATCACCGCCATGTTGTTGAGGGCCTGGGGCATCTTGCTGTTGAGATCCAGGGCCTGGCCGTAGTGCTCAAGCGCTTTTTCGTGCTCGCCGTTGCTGGCGAACACCAGTGCCATGTTGTAGAGGATGAAAGCCCGGTCATTGGGGTCCTCCTCCAGCTTGAGGGCCTCGGCGTAGTTATCGAGCGCTTCGGCGTATTCGCCGTCGGCCTGAGCGCTCATGCCATCGCGGTAGTAAGCGAAGGCCTCTTTGGCGCGTTGATTGGTGGGCAGCACCTTCAGGATCAGGTCCGCCATCACCGTGAAGCTCTTATCGATGAAGTTGTCGTTGCGCTGAGAGCGGGGCACGGCGGTTGGGGAGCTTCGTCGCCCCATCCTCACCTGCCTGCCGCAGAGGCTGCCTGGGCTGTTCGCACTCCCTAGCCTGAGAGCCGCAAACCGGCAAACCCGTGAGCAGCGGCCCCGATCCAGTCCCGCAGCCTGTCTCTGCTCTGTTGCTGGAGGTGGAAGGGATGAAGTGTGGGGGCTGCGTGCGAGCCGTGGAGCAGCGGCTGCTGGGTCAGCCCGGCGTGCGGCAGGCCAGCGTCAGCCTGCTGAACCGAACCGCTTGGGTCGGGCTGGATCCGGAGCTCGCCGCTGTGGATCAGGGGCAAGGCAGGGACCCGGCCCAGGGGCTCATCGAGGCCCTGGCCGGCATGGGGTATGCCGCCCATCGCCGCAGCGAAGACGCTGAGCTCTCACCGGCCGACCGCCGCCGCGAGCAGAGCTGGTGGCAGCGCTGGCGTCAATTGCTGGTGGCGCTGCTGCTGCTGTTGGTGTCGGCCTCTGGGCATCTGGCCGAGATGGGCCAACTGCCGCTGCCCTGGTTGGCGGACATGCATGTGCACGCCGTGGTGGCCACCTTGGCTCTGGCCTTGCCGGGGCGGCCGATTCTGGTGCGTGGCTTCCGCTCTGCTCTAGCTGGTGCACCGGGGATGGACACCCTGGTGGGGCTGGGTATGGGCAGTGCCTATGCAGCGAGCCTGGTGGCGCTGCTCTGGCCCTCGGTGGGTTGGCAGTGCTTCTTCAACGAGCCGGTGATGCTGCTGGGCTTTGTGCTGCTGGGCCGCTTCCTCGAGGAGCGGGCTCGCCTGCGCACCGGCCGCGCCCTGCAGGATCTGGCCCTGCTGCAGCCGGATCAGGCCCTGTTGCTGCTGGGCGAAGGCCCGGAGGCGCCGACGCGACCGGTGCGGGTGGGGGCGTTGCGGCCTGGCGATCGGGTGCGGCTGTTGCCCGGCGACCGTATCCCCGTTGATAGCCGCGTGCTGGAGGGGATCTCCAGTGTGGATGTCTCGAGCCTCACCGGCGAACCGTTGCCCATGGGGGTGGAGGCGGGCGTCGAGTTGGCGGCCGGGAGCCTCAACCTTCAGGCCCCGCTGCTGTTGGAGGTGCTGCGGCCGGGCAGCGAGAGCGCCGTGGCGCGGATCATTGCCCTAGTGGAGCAGGCCCAGGCGCGCAAGGGGCCGATTCAGGGACTCACCGATCGCGTGGCGGGCCGCTTCAGCGTGGCGGTGATCCTGCTGGCGCTGGCCACCTGGCTGTTTTGGTGGCTCTGGGGGGCCCAGCTCTGGCCCCAGGTGTTGGCCGCCGCGCCATCCGTGCATCAACACGGCGGCCACCGCAGCCTTGGCATGGGCGCGGAAACGCCCTTTGTGCTGGGTCTGCAGCTGAGCATCGCCGTGCTGGTGGTGGCTTGCCCCTGCGCACTGGGTTTGGCTACACCGGCGGCGATCAGCGTGGGTACGGGCCGGGCTGCCCGAGCCGGACTGTTGTTTCGCGGTGGCGATGTGATCGAGGCCGCGGCAGCGTTGCGCACGGTCTGTTTTGACAAAACCGGCACCCTCACCCTGGGGCGCCCCAGCCTCACCGCCAGCTGTGCGGAGCTGAGCCTGGCCAGCGAGGAGCAATTGATTCAGCTCGCGGCCAGTCTCGAAGCCGATACCCGTCATCCATTGGCTCATGCACTGCTGCAACGGGCCCAGGACTCTCAGGTGCCCTTGTTGCCGGTGACCCATCCGCAAACCCTGGCGGGCGATGGATTGCAGGGGCAGATCGAGGGTTGGGGGCTCTGCCGGGTAGGCCGCCCCGACTGGATCGAATCACTAGGAGCAGCGTTGTCCTCGGCGCAACGGGCCTGGTTGGCCGCCCAGGAGGCTCGGGGCGCCACGGTGGTGGCGCTCAGCGCCGATCAGCGTCTGCTTGGCCTGCTGGCGATTGAGGATCAGCTCCGTGCTGATGCCCCGGTGACCCTCGACGCCCTCCAAGCCATGGGCTTGAAGCTGCTCTTGCTCAGCGGTGACCGCGCTGCTCCGGTGCAGCATCTCGGCTCCACCCTGGGGTTGAGGCCGGAGCAGCTGGCCTGGGGGCTGTTGCCCGATCAAAAGCTGGAGCGGCTGGAGCTGGCCCGCAGGGCTGGGCCCGTGGCGATGGTCGGTGACGGCATCAACGACGCTCCAGCTCTCGCCGCCGCTGATCTCGGGATCGCAGTGGGCACCGGCACCCAGATCGCTATGGATACGGCGGATCTGGTGCTGCTGGGCGATCGCCTCACGGCGATTCCGGAAGCCTTGCGGCTGGCCCAGCGCACCATGGCCAAAGTGCGGCAGAACCTGGTCTGGGCCTTCGGCTACAACCTGCTGGTCTTGCCCATCGCCGCTGGTGTTCTGCTGCCAGGCTTTGGCGTGGTGCTCTCCCCCCCCCTGGCGGCCCTGTTGATGGCGTTCAGTTCGATCACCGTTGTGGTGAATGCCCTCCTGCTGGGGCGTGATGGCTGAACGCGGACGCTTTTTGGTGCTGGAGGGGATCGATGGCTGCGGCAAGACCACGCAGATCGAGCGGTTGCGTCATTGGTTGCCAGCCAGCGGTCTGATGCCCCCGGGTGCCGAGCTGGTGGTTACCCGTGAACCTGGTGGCACCCAGCTGGGCCAGGCGCTGCGCCAGCTGCTGCTGCATCCCCCTGGGGAGGCGGCGCCTTGCAGCACCGCTGAGCTGCTCCTCTATGCCGCCGACCGCGCCCAGCATGTGCAGCAGCGCATCCTGCCGGCGTTGGAAGCCGGTCACTGGGTCTTGAGCGATCGCTTCAGCGGCTCCACCGCGGCCTATCAGGGCTATGGCCGCGGCCTCTCGTTGGAGCTGATCGAGCAGCTCACCCTGATTGCCTGCCGCGGCCTGCAGCCAGATCTCACCGTGCTGCTTGAGCTGCCCCTTCAAGACTCGCTCCGGCGCCGCGGCCACCGCGCCGCCGATCGCATCGAGGCCAGTGGTGAAGCCTTCCTGGCCCGTGTCTGTGCGGGTTTTGGTGCCCTGGCGGCCGAGCCGGGCTGGTGTCGGGTGGATGCCAGCCTGTCGCCCGATGAGGTCACTGCAGCCCTGCAGGCTGCGATCGGCAGCTGCTGCAGCGCCGATGGCTGACGCCTTGTTTGCCGGACTCCTGGGCCAGGAGCAGGCCACGGCGCTGCTGCGGGCTGCCCTGGAGCGGCAGCGGCTGGCTCCTGCCTATCTGTTTTGCGGACCGGATGGCGTGGGGCGATCGATCGCGGCCCGCCGTTTTTTGGAAGGGGTGATCGCCGGCCCCGCTGGCTTGGCGTCCGTGCGCCGCCGGCTGCAGGAGGGCAACCATCCCGATCTGCTGTGGGTTGAACCCACCTACAGCGACAAGGGTCAGCTGGTGCCGGTGTCCCAGGCAGCGGCTGCGGGGATCAGCCGCAAGGCGCCGCCGCAGCTCAGGCTTGAGCAGGTGCGTGCGGTCTCGCAATTTCTGGCGCGGCGGCCGGTGGAGGCGCCCCGCTGTTTGGTGGTGATCGAGGCGGTGGAGGCCATGGCGGAAGGAGCCGCCAATGCTCTGCTCAAAACCCTTGAGGAACCAGGCGATGGACTGCTGATCCTGCTCAGCGCTGCCCCGGATCGGTTGCTCAGCACGATCCGCTCCCGTTGCCAGGCCATTCCCTTTGCCCGGTTGCGCCCTGACAAGCTTCAGGCGGTCTTGGCGGCTCAGGGGCAGGCATTGGATCTGGCCGATCCGCCGGAACTGTTGGAGTTGGCAGCGGGCTCTCCTGGAGCACTGCTGGAGCAGCGCCAGCAGTGGGCAACCCTGCCGGATGGCCTGGCCCAGCGCTGCAGCGAACTGGTGGGCTCGCAGCAGCGCAATGTCGGCGCTGTGGAGGCGTTGACCTTGGCGCGGGATCTGAGCGAGGCCCTCGATGTTGAGCAGCAGCTCTGGTTGCTCGACTGGTGGCAGCTGCGGCTCTGGCGCCTGCGCCACGACCCGACCCAACAGCAGCGGTTGGAGGGCCTGCGGCGTCAGTTGCGGGCCTACGTGCAGCCTCGCTTGGCCTGGGAGGTGGCGCTTCTCGAACTCAGCGGAGCAGTGGCGGCTTAGGCCGCGCTGCGGCGGTTTTCGCGGGCGTTGTGCACCAGCTGGGCCAGCTCTTCGTGCTGGATGCCGGTGGGAAGCTCGAGGCAATAGCCGGCTCCGTACACCGTCTTGATGAAACGGGGCTTGCGTGGATCGGGTTCGAGCTTGGTGCGCAGGTGTCGGATGTGCACCCGGATGGTCTCGATGTCGTCGTCGGGCTCATACCCCCACACCTCTTTGAGGATCAGTGAGGGGGCCACGGTCTGACCATGGCGCTGCAGGAGGCAGTGCAGCAGCTCAAACTCCAAGTGGGTGAGCCGCACCGGTTCGTCAAACCAGATCGCTTCGAAGCGTTCCGGCACGAGGGTGAGGGCTCCGTAGCTGAGGATCTCGTTGTGCTTGGCGGAGAGGGGCGCGCGGTCGCTGCGGCGCAGCAGCGCCTTGATGCGCACCAGCAGCTCCTCGAGGTCAAAGGGTTTGGCTAGGTAGTCGTCGGCGCCTGAGTTGAAGCCGCTCACCTTGTCTTTGGTGCTCCCCAGCGCGGTGAGCATCAGGATCGGAATGCCTGTGGTGCGTTCGTCGCGGCGAAGGCGCTGGCAGAGGGTGAGGCCATCCACCTTGGGCAGCATCAGATCCAGCAGGATCAGATCCGGGCTGTATTGGAGGGCCAGGGCCTGACCCTTGATACCGTCCTCGGCCCGCTGCACATCAAAGCCGCTGTGCTCCAGATGGCCGGCCACCAGCTCACGCATGTCGCCGTCGTCTTCGATCAGCAAAATGCAGGGCTTCATGGTCTTGCTCCTCGGCTGGAGTGCATGCGCTGCGGTGGGAGCCGCTGTTCGGTGTCGTCATTCTCTCTGCGATCTTGAGGATTTGCAGAACATCTCTGCGCCGCGGAGATGCGGCTTCTTGAGCTAAAGCGCTTGTGCTGCAGTCGATCTGCGTCTTGGATCAGTTGCGGAGAGCAAGCGTATTTACAGGTTTTCTTCCGTTTGACCTGTTGCAATTTCAGGCGAAACGATGCGATGGGCTGCTGTTCGGAGCCTGATGGGAGGCGTGTGGATGGGCATGAAAAAACCCCAGCCGTGAGGCTGGGGTTTTCAAGCTCCCCGGGCGGGATTCGAACCTGCGACCAATCGATTAACAGTCGATCGCTCTACCGCTGAGCTACCGAGGAACGCGGCCCCTGGGGGCTTCGGTATGCAGCCCTGACGGGTGCCTGAAGAACTTACCCCTCAGCCCTTCCCGCCGGCAAGGGGGCTGAGACGGCGTTCCAGCTGCTGGCCGCTTTGCCAGGGCCCCACGCTGCCGCGCTCCACCAGCGCTGCTCCGTCGCACCAGCGCAGCTCTTCAAGGCGGTGGGTGATCCACAGCGCGGTGATCGGCTGCTCGGCGCGCCTGCAGAGGGTGTGGATCAGCGTGAGCACCTCCAGCTGGCTTGTTTCATCCAGCAGGGCGGTGGGTTCGTCGAGCAGGAGCAGTTGGGCCTGGCTGGCCAGGGCGCCGGCAATGGCCAGTCGTTGCTTCTGGCCGCCACTGAGGCTGTGGATCGGTCGCTGGCGAAAGCCGCTGAGGCCCACTTGGTCGAGGGCGCGCTCGACCTCTTGTCGCCGCTGCTCAGCACTCATCTGTTCCGGCAGGGACAGCTCAATGTCACTGCCGCAGCTGGGCAGCAGCAGCTGGTGATCGGGGTTTTGGAACACCAGGGCTGGCTTGAGGGGGCGCTGCAAGCGGCCCCGGGCTGGGGTGAGCAGCCCGGCAATCAGGCGAAGCAATGTGCTTTTGCCGCTGCCATTGCCCCCCACCAGCATCCATAGCCCCGGCCTGGGAATGCTGAAGCTGCAGTGATTGAGGGCGCTGTGGCCGTTGGGCCAGGAAAAGCCCAGCTGGTCCACCACCAGGGTGGGACTGCTGTGCTCAGCCATCGAAGCTGAAGCCAGGCCGCTTGCTGCCGCCGCCCATGGCTGATTTTTCGTAGGTCTGCACGGCCACAACCTCGCTGGTGAGCAGGGTGACGCGCTTGCTTTCTTCCTTTTCGCAGCTCAGCTCCAGCAGCCTGGGATGGCCACTTTCCATGGCCTGTTTCACCTGCTGGTAGAGCGCTTCAGCGTCTGCCTGCTCCTTGCGCTGCACGGCAACCGGCATGGGGCTCAGCTTCAGGGAGAGCTCAACAACGAACACAACAGGGATTTCAGCCAGTCACCACTTTGGCGAATCGAAGCCGTTTGCAGGGCTCACTAGGAGCAATTGCCTATCGATGCCGGGCAACCCGCCACGACGGCCCGGTTCCCCGTACAGTGCGCGTGTAACGCTTCATGAAGCCGCTCTCATGACGATCGCTGTAGGGCGCGCGCCGCAGCGGGGATGGTTCGACGTCCTCGATGACTGGCTCAAGCGCGACCGCTTCGTTTTTGTCGGGTGGTCGGGTCTGCTCCTGTTCCCCACCGCCTACCTGGCG
>JBEDHJ010000017.1:0-6190 GCA_041174205.1 Cyanobacteriota bacterium
GATGTCCCTGGCGAGCCTCAGCGCTCTGTAGAGCCTGCATGCGTCTGATCTCCGGCAGGCGCTGCCGCTCCACGGCCGCAGCGGCCGCGTCCAGTTGATCAGTCTTGGCACTACTCAGCCAATGGGCGGCCACCAGGCTGTCGCGCAGCGCCAGGTTGATCCCCTGGGCCCGCACCGGACTCATCGGGTGAGCTGCATCCCCGAGCAGGAGCAGGCCCGGTCGTCGCCAGCTGCGGGCCAATCCAACCTGCACCGAGACCTTCAGCGGCCCCTGCAGGTCCCCGCAGCGTTGTCGCACCAGATTGGCCAGCGCCGGTGGCAGCAATCCAGCCAGCGCCTGGGCCCACTGCTCGCTGCTGCGTTGCGGCGTCGCTTCGCCCCTTTCAAGCAACCAGGCCAGCTGCAAGTTGCCGCTGGCGCCCACGCAGGCACTGCCGATGGCCCCGCCGGCCAGATGGGTGCTGAAGCCGCCATCAAGAGTTGCGGGCAGGGGGCCAGGCAGCTCAAACCAGAGCAACTCCAAGCCCTGGCCGCGCTCGCGCAGTTGGATCCCGGCTTCGCGGCGCAGCAGCGATTGGCGGCCATCACAGCCCAGCACCAGGTCGCCCTCCAGGCAGACGCCCCCCGCCAGCTCCACGCCGCTGATGCGCTCGCCGCTTCGCCTTAGCCCGCGCACCGCTAGGCCCGGATGCCACTGCAGCAGCGGTTCCTGGAGGGCTGCCTCCAGAAGCGCCTCCAGCAACAAGCGCTGCGGCACCAACCGGCAGGGTTGCAGCGACTGCATGGGTTCACTCACGGCGAACAGCTGCCGCTTGTTCACCCAGACGCTCCAGCCCGTCAGGGGCCGTTGAGGCAGCTTTGCCAGAAGCGGGCTCAATCCCATGTGCGCCAGGGCTTCCTGGCCGCAGGGCATCAACGCATCACCGCGGAATTGACGGCTGAACTGGCGGCTGGCTTCAACCAGGTCAACGGTGTGGCCGGCTCGGGCGAGCTGTAGGGCCAGGCTTAAACCGGCGGGGCCGGCTCCCACGACAACGAACCGGTTCATCAAGCGGTCGGCAGGCCGTGGGGAACCTGTTGGTGGACGCGGGTAATCGTGGCTAGAGCGTGGGTGTTGCTGAGTCTCACGCTGAGATGCCACTCAAGTTTTGGAGGCCCTGGATTGATCCCCATCGCTGCGGCGAAGGATCGCAGCCGGAGCGTTATGTGCTGCGCTCCGGCCGAGACGCCCTCTTTCTGGGGATTGCCAGTCGCCACGAAGGCATTGAAACGGTGGCCGATCCCCATCGCGCTTGGGCGTTTCACACCCATGAGCGGGCCGTGGCCGCAGCCCGCGATATCGCGGCTGTCTACGGCCAACCCGTGGACGTGGTGAAGCTGGAGTGAAGCTGTGGCTCAGGCCTCGGCAGGGGTGGTGAGCAGGCGGAAACCGCTGAAGAACAGCGAGATCCCGAACAGGGTTCCCACGGCCCAGAGGCTGTCGCTGGGCCATTCGGCCACCAGCAGGCCACCGAGGATCGCGGTCACCACTCCATCCATCAGCACCAGGCCGCGGGCCTCGCCCTGGCTGGAGGCGGCAGCAGCCAGTTCCATCACGCCTTCAAAGATCAGCAGCAGGCCCACGAACAGGGTGAGGCTGATCTCGCTCTCGATCGGGTAAGCCACCACCCAGATGCCCGCCACCACATAAAAGATGCCGGAGAGGGCGCGGAAGAGTTTGCCCTTGGTGCCTTCGGCCTGACCCAGGCGCAACAGCTGCGTCACGCCCGCCACTGCCGCGATCACACCGATGCTCAGGGTGAGGGCGGTGGCGGAGAGGAAGGGCAGTGCGATCGATGCAACGGCTGCCAGGAAGAGCAGAACGGCCGTGATGCGACGCAGGGTTGTCGGGTTCACCGGGGAGAAGGCTGGAACGCAACAGGTTAGGTGGGTTTTGCCCGGCTGCCGGAGCCCTCATTAGGGTGCGGGCACTGTCTGTGTTCACCCGCCGACCGATGGCCGCGATCTTCAGCGACAACAGCCTCACGATCGGTCGTACTCCCCTGGTGCAGCTCCATCGCGTCACGGAGGGCTGCGGGGCGCGGGTGCTGGCCAAGATCGAGGGCCGCAACCCCGCCTATTCGGTGAAGTGCCGCATCGGCGCGGCCATGGTGGCCGCCGCTGAGCGGGAGGGTTTGCTGGGCCCCGGCAAGGAGCTGATCGAACCCACCAGTGGCAACACCGGCATTGCCCTGGCCTTTGTGGCGGCAAGCAAGGGCATCCGGCTCACGCTCACCATGCCGGAAACGATGAGCCTGGAGCGGCGCAAGCTGCTCACCGCCTTCGGCGCCCACCTGGAGCTCACCGAAGGCCGCCTCGGCATGACCGGCGCTGTGAACCGCGCCAAGGAGATCGCCGCGAGTGATCCAGATCGCTACGTGCTGCTGCAGCAGTTCGTGAACCCAGCCAACCCCCAGATCCACCACGACACGACAGGCCCGGAGATCTGGACCGACACCGATGGCGAGGTGGATGTGTTGGTGGCGGGTGTGGGCACCGGCGGCACCATCACCGGCGTCAGCCGCTACATCAAATCCACCCTCGGCAAGCCGCTGCTGAGCGTGGCGGTGGAGCCGAGCAACAGCCCGGTGATCAGCCAGACCAAAGCTGGATCCGCTCTGCAGCCCGGACCGCACAAAATTCAGGGGATCGGCGCCGGGTTCGTGCCGGGCAACCTGGATCTCGATCTGGTGGACCGGGTCGAGCAGGTGAGCGATGAGGAGGCCGTGGCCATGGCCCGCCGCCTGGCGCGCGAGGAGGGCATCCTGGCCGGCATCAGCTGCGGGGCTGCCACCGTGGCGGCCCTGCGCTTGGCTCAGGAACCCGCAATGGCTGGCAAAACCATCGTGGTGGTGCTGCCCGATTCCGGTGAGCGCTACCTCAGCTCCGTGTTGTTTGAAGGGATCTTCAACGAGCGGGGCCTGCCGGTCTGAAGCAGGCCCTCGTGCTTGTGTCGCTCAGTCGGCCAGGGGAGTAATGCCCTGGAGGCGCTCGTTCAGCTGCATGGCCATTGACTGACGGCCCACCGCCAACACCTTCAGGGTGTCTTCGTGCATGCGCAGCTGGGCATCAGCCACCTGCATGCCGCGCACCAGCTCCTTCAGGTCGTCGGGAAGGGCGTTGAGGTCGTAGCGCTTGCCCTCGAAGGTGAGCACGGGGGGCTGCTGGGCTGCGGAGTCGGTCACAGGACAGGTATCAGTCGGGCTCAGCTTATGGGGCTTGGGGTGATCCCGTCGCCGCTCTTCATGCCCCGCGGATCAGCTGGCGCTCGCAGAGGTCGCGGTAGCGGCCGGGGCGGCTGATCAACAGGTCGTGGTTGCCCTGATCCACGATCTGGCCGTGCTCGAGCACCACGATCGAATCGGCTTCCTGCACCGTGGAGAGGCGGTGGGCGATCACCAACACGGTGCGCCCCGCCATGGCCTGATCCAGGCCCCGCTGCACCGCTTCCTCCGATTCGGCATCGAGGGCGCTGGTGGCTTCATCGAGCAGCAACACCGCCGGATCGCCGAGCACCGCCCGGGCGATCGCCAGCCGCTGGAGCTGGCCGCCTGAGAAGTTGCTGCCCCGCTCTTCCACCCGCGCTTGGTAACCGCCGGGCATCGCTTCGATGAAGCCATCGGCATTGGCGAGGCGGGCGGCAGCGCGGATCTGCTCGAGGGTGGCGGGCCGGCCAAAGGCGATCGCCTCAGCCACGGTGCCGGAGAACACGGCGCTCTGCTGGGGCACCAGCGCCACGGCCTTGCGCAGTTCACTGGCCTTGAGATCGGCCAGATCGCACCCATCGAGCAGCACCCGGCCGCTCTGGGCGGTGTTGAAGCGCAGCAGCAGCGAAAACAGGGTGCTTTTGCCGGCGCCAGAGGGGCCCACCAAGGCCACCACCTGGCCGGGCTTCACCCGCAGGCTGAGGTTGCGCAGCACCGGCTGCTCGGGTTCGTAGCTGAAGCTCACCTGCTCGAGGGTGAGTTCACCGGCCACGTGGTTGAGGGCCAGGGCCTGGGGCTTATCGGGTGGCTCGATCGCCTGCTGCTCGATCTCCCGCAGGCGCCGCAGTGAGGCCTGCCCCTGTTGAAACTCGTTGAAGTTGGTGGTGAGGTGGCTGATTGGATCGATCAGCATCAACAGGGCCGCCACATAGCTGCTGAAGCCCTGGCCGTTGAGATCGCCGCTCTGGATCCGGGCTGCGCCCATGAGCAGCACTGCCAAGATCCCGGCCGCTTCCAGAAAGCCCACCACCGGATATTGCAGCGCTAGCAGCCGTTGGGTGCGGTAACGGGCGCGGCGGTGCAGATCGATCTCCGTTTCGAAGCGCTGCTGCAACCAGGGTTCGGCGGCAAAGGCGCGGACGAGCGGCAGCCCGCCGATGGCCTCGCCGAGCAGAGAGGCCAGCTCGCTCACCTGCTTCTGACTCTTCTCGGCCGCCCCCATCACCTTGGCGCCGAACACACTCACCAACACCGCCACCAGCGGCGCCAGCAGCAGGGTGCCCAGCGACAGCTTCCAGTCGAGCCACACCATGTAGCCGAACACCACCACCAGCTGCAGAGCCGAAGGGGTGGTGTCTTGGATCGTTTTGTAGATCACCTCGCCGACGCGGTCGGCGTCTTCGGTGAGGCGATAGGTGAGATCGCCGGCGGAGAGCTTCTCCAGCACGCCGAAATCGAGCTTTTGCAGCCGCGCGAACAGGCGGCGGCGCAGCTCCTGACTCACCTGCAGCGCCGGGCCCGCCAGCAGTGTGTCCTGGCCGAACTGGGCCAGCTTCTGCAGCATGAACACCGTGAGGGCCAGGCCGATCACCTGCAGCACCCGGCCGAAATCACCGGCGCCGATCGCGGGGATCAGTTGGCCTGCCAACCAAGCCAACAGCGGCCAACAGGCCACAAACACGAGCATGCACACCCCACCGGCCAGGAGTGCGGAGCGGTAGGGCATCAGCAGCGGCAGGAGCCGCCGGAAGCCGGCCGAAGGGGGTGCGAGCATCGGGGCAAGCTATCAGCGCTTTTTTGGCGACCTCCCCCGCACCTGAGCCGATTCGCCTGGATCAATTCCTCAAATGGCAGGGGCTGGTCTTCACCGGCGGCGAGGCCAAACAGCGCATCCAGGGCGGTGAGGTGCGGGTGAATGGCTTTCAGGAAACACAGCGGGGCCGCAAGCTCAAGCCCGGCGATCGCGTCGAGATCGACGGCCAGACCCATCTGGTGCCGCAGGACACGACCAATCAGGCCTGAACCGGGCAGCCTCTAGGTTGGTGGGTCGATTCGTTCAGGACGCTGTGGGTAAGGCCGTCATCGCAGGCAACTGGAAGATGCACATGACCTGCGCCGAAGCGCAGGCCTTTGCCGACGCCTTCAAGCCCCTGGTGGCCAACCTCCCCTCCGATCGTGAGGTGGTGCTGGCGCCGCCGTTCACGGCCATCGCCACCTTGAGCAGTGCCCTGGCCGGCAGCGGCATCCACATCTCCGCTCAAAACATCCACTGGCAGGAGAAGGGCGCCTTCACCGGGATGATCTCGGCCCCAATGCTGATGGAGCACGGCGTCACCCACGCGATTGTGGGCCACAGCGAGCCGCGCAAGTACTACAGCGAGACCGACGAGCAGATCAACCTGCGGGCCCGCAGTGCCCAGAAGCACGGGATCATCCCGATCCTCTGCGTGGGCGAGAGCGATTCCCAGCGCGAAGCCGGTGAAGCCGAGCGCGTGATCCGCCGCCAGGTGGAGCAGGGCGTGGATGGCCTCGATCCCGCCCGCTTGATCGTGGCCTATGAACCGATTTGGGCGATCGGCACCGGCAAGACCTGTGAAGCCGCGGAAGCCAACCGCATCTGCGGTTTGATTCGTGAGTGGGTGGGCTACCCCGAGGTGGTGATTCAGTACGGCGG
Organism: Cyanobacteriota bacterium; assembly: GCA_041174205.1. Classification (GTDB taxonomy): domain Bacteria; phylum Cyanobacteriota; class Cyanobacteriia; order PCC-6307; family Cyanobiaceae; genus Vulcanococcus. The sequence continues at coordinate 5,920 of JBEDHJ010000017.1, forward strand.
CTCGGTGAATCCCGCCACCATCGATCAGCTGATGGCCCAGAGCGACATCGACGGCGTGCTGGTGGGTGGCGCTTCACTGGATCCCGAAGGCTTCGCCCGCATCGCCAACTACCAGGTTCCTGTCGCCGCTTGATGGCCTGGCGCTGGGGTCAGCGCACCCATGTGATGGGGGTGATCAATGTCACCCCCGATTCCTTTAGTGATGGCGGTCAGTTCGATCGCCCTGAGCGCGCGTTGGCCCAGGCACGCCGCCTGGTGGCTCAAGGGGTGG
>JBEDHJ010000018.1:0-19473 GCA_041174205.1 Cyanobacteriota bacterium
ACCCGGTCCTCCACCGCGAAGACCGCAGCTGCCAAGCCCGCCACCACCAAAGCCACCCCCAGCACCGCCCGTCGCGGCGGCAGCAGCGGTGGTGGTGGCACCAACCGTCCGTCCTCCTCCAGCAGCATCTCCCCCATGGCTTCCTCCGTTCAGGGCATCGCCCTCGGCATGATCGAAACCCGCGGTCTGGTGCCGGCCATCGAGGCTGCTGACGCCATGACCAAGGCCGCTGAAGTGAGCCTGATTGCCCGCGAATTCGTGGGTGGTGGCTACGTCACCGTGATGGTGCGTGGTGAAACCGGCGCCGTGAACGCCGCCGTGCGCGCTGGCGCCGATGCCTGTGAGCGCGTGGGCGACGGTCTGGTGGCTGCCCACATCATTGCCCGTCCCCACAGCGAAGTTGAGCCCGCTCTGGCCAGCTCCAACAACCGTCGCGCCTGATGAGCATGGACGCCGTTCATCCGCGCGTCCTGGCCTATCTGGGCCGCGCCCTGAGCCTTGAGCTCACCGCTGTGCAGCAATACATGACCCAGGCCTCCCTCGTGGGGCTCTGGGGAGATGAGGCCTCCGCCGAACGCTTCCGCGAGGAAACGGTGGAGGAGATGCAGCACGCAGAGCGCATCGTTCAGCACATGCTCAAGCTGGGGGTGGCGCCTGCCGCCTCTCAGCTGCAGCCGGTGACCCATGCACCGGATCTGCTGGGACTACTCGAGCAGAACGCTGATCTCGAGCATCAACTGGTGGAGCACTACGCCGAAGCCACCCGCTTCTGCGCGCTGATCCACGACCAGGACAACGGTGCGTTCTTCCAGGCTCTCCTGGACGACGAGCAGCACCACGGAGAGGAGCTTGAAGCCTGGCTGAAACAGCTGGGTGGACGTCGCCGCCGCGGTTATGCCCGCTACGGCGGCAGCCGCGACCTGCATTCCCGCGCCACGTTCTGATCCAACTGCTTAGAGTCCGCCCCGCTTCGGTTCCTGGTTGTTGAGCGACGCCCTCCCGCTTCCGCTGCAGCTGATCTGGCTGGTGCCGCTCTACGGCTTCAGTGGAATGCTGTTGTCGCTCCCCTGGGCCACTGGCTGGGTCAAGCGCAATGGGCCGCGTCCTGCGGCCTATCTCAATCTTTTGGTGACGCTGCTGGCTGTGCTGCACGGCAGCCTGGTGATCAGCGAGGTGGTGAACCTCGGTCCCCAGCACCTGGATTTCCCTTGGTTTCAGGCAGCCGATCTCAACCTGCGCATCGGTTTTGACCTGTCGCTGACCAACCTGGCGGCCCTGGAGCTGGTCACCACCATGAGCCTGGTGTGCCAGGTGTTCGCCCTCGGCTACCTCGACAAGGAATGGTCCCTGGCGCGCTTTTACGCGCTGGTCGGTTTCTTCGAAGGGGCCATGAGCGGTGTGGTGCTCAGCAGCAACCTGTTCATGAGCTATTTCCTGCTGGAAATGCTCACCCTCTCCACCTACCTGCTTGTGGGTTTCTGGTATGCCCAGCCCCTGGTGGTGACCGCCGCACGCGATGCCTTCCTCACCAAACGGGTGGGCGATGTGCTGCTGCTGATGGGTGTGGTGGCCGTCTCGGCCTGGGCCGGCTCCATGGAATTCACCGACCTCTACGCCTGGGCCGCCACAGCCAAAGAGCAACAGCTGATCACCCCCTTGGCCGGCACGCTGCTGGGCCTGGGTCTGATCGCTGGCCCCATGGGCAAATGCGCCCAATTCCCGATGCACCTCTGGCTGGATGAGGCGATGGAGGGTCCCAACCCTGCCTCGATCCTGCGCAACTCGGTGGTGGTCACCTGTGGCGCCATCGTGCTGATGAAGCTGATGCCGGTGGTGGCTGTCTCACCCCTGGCCACCACGGTGCTCTTGATCGTGGGGAGCATCAGTGCCATCGGCGGCGGCTTGGTGGCCATTGCCCAGGTGGATCTGAAGCGGGCCTTCAGCTACTCCACCACCTCCTATCTGGGCCTGGTGTTCATCGCCATCGCCCTGCAGCGTCCGGGTATCGCCCTGTTGCTGCTGTTTGCCCATGGCCTGGCCAGGGCGCTGCAGTTCATGAGTGTCGGCAGCATCATCGCCACCACCAACTGCCAAGACCTCACCGAACTCGGCGGCCTCGGCACCCGCATGCCAGCCACCGCCACAGCTTTTCTCGTGGGCAGTGCCGGCCTGGTGGGGCTGCTTCCCCTCGGTGGGTTCTGGTGTTACGGCCTGATGGTGGAAAACCTGCGCCAGCTGGCACCCGCCTTCGCTGCGGTGTTTCTGATCACCAATGTTCTGGCGGCAGCCAACGTCACCCGGGTGTATCGCTCGCTCTTCCTGGGACCGGTGATGCCCAAGACGAAGCGTGCCCCGGAGGCCAACTGGCTGATGGCCCTGCCCATGGTGAGCCTCACGGTGATCGTGCTGCTGCTGCCCGCGATCATGCAACGCATCGATCCCGTGCCAGGCATCGCCTCCTTCTCCCTGCCGGTGGCTGCAGCGGTGCTGGCGAGCGGCCTGATCGGCGTGCTGCTCGGTGCGCTGACGCCCCTCGATGAATTCTGGTCCCGCTCCAGGCAACCGCTGGTGCGCCTAGTGCAGGACCTACTCGCCTACGACTTCTACACACCCGAGATCTACCGCCGCACGATCGTGACGGCGGTGGCCTCCCTGGCCCGCTTCACCCGATGGTTTGACATCAACGTGATCAAGGGAGCTGTGGATGGCGTGGGTCGCCTCTCCCTCTCCACCGCAGAAGGCCTCAAGCTCACCGTGAGCGGCCAACTGCAGAGCTATGTGCTCACCGTGATCCTGGCGGTGGTGGTGCTGATCGGCAGCCTGCAGGTGCTGCGGGGGGTGGGCTGACCATGCTGCTCTCCGCCCTGCTGCTGATCCCCTTCGCAGGAACCCTGGCCCTGTTGCTCTGGCCGGGATCGCCGACGCCGCTGCGACTACGCCAGATCACCATCGCCACCTTGGCGCTCCAGCTGAGCCTCAGCGTGGTGGCCGCGCTGCAGTTCGATCCCAGCCTGCCTGGGCTGCAACTGCAGGAGCACCACAGCTGGATCCCCGGGATCGGCCTGGATTACGCCCTCGGGGTGGATGGCCTTTCGCTGCCGCTGGTGCTGATCAACGGGGCCCTCACCTTGGTGTCGGCGGTGATCACCCGCGACATCGACAAGCGCCCCCGCATCTACTTCGCGATGCTGCTGCTGATCAGCGGTGCGGTGAATGGCGCCTTCGTGGCCGACAACCTGCTGCTGTTCTTCCTCTTCTATGAGCTAGAGCTGATCCCGCTCTGGCTGCTGATCTCGGTGTGGGGCGGTGTGAACCGTGCCTACGCCGCCACCAAATTCCTGATCTTCACCGCCGTCTCCGGGATGTTGATCCTGGGGGCCTTCCTGGGTCTAGCTCTACTGACCGGCACCGTGGATTTCAGCCTCACACCGGTGCTGAGTGATCGCCTTTCCATGGGCGGACAGCTGTGGTTGCTAGGAGCCGTGCTGATTGGTTTCGGCATCAAGATCCCACTGGTGCCTCTACACAACTGGTTGCCCGATGCCCACACCCAAGCCTCCACACCGGTGTCGGTGCTGCTGGCGGGAGTGCTGCTGAAACTGGGCACCTATGGCCTGCTGCGTTTCGGGTTGCAGCTCTTCCCCGAGGCCTGGGCCAAGCTGGCGCCCGCTCTGGCGATCTGGGCAGCGATCTCCGTGCTCTACGGCTCCCTGGCTGCCATCGCCCAGACCGACATGAAGCGCATGGTGGCCTACAGCTCCGTGGGACACATGGGCTATGTGCTGCTGGCAGCTGCCGCCGACACCCCGGTGAGCCTGCTTGGAGCCGTGTTCCAAATGGTGAGCCACGGCCTGATCTCAGCCCTGCTCTTCCTGCTGGTGGGCATCGTTTACCGCAAAACCGGCACCCGTGATCTCGATGTGCTGCGCGGTCTGCTCAATCCCGAAAAGGGCCTGCCCCTCACGGGCACGCTGATGATCCTGGCGGTGATGGCCAGCGCCGGGCTGCCGGGCATGGCTGGCTTCATCTCCGAGTTTCTGGTGTTCCGCGGCAGCATCGGCGTGTTCCCGGTGGCCACGTTGCTGTCGATGGTGGGCTCCGGACTCACAGCTGTGTATTTCCTCTTGCTGGTGAACCGCGCCTTCTTCGGAAGGTTGGCGATCACACCCCCCAGCGGTGATCCCACCGCTGATGGGCGGCTGGATGTCCAGCTGGCGCCCGTTGCGCCGCGCGAAACCATCCCGGCCTTGGCGTTAGCCGCCGGAATTGTGGCCATCGGCCTGGTGCCTAGCAGCCTCGGTCATTTGAGCGAAGCCGCCAGCACCGCCATGGCGGCGATCACGGCAGGAGTGAGCTGAGATGCCCGTTGTTTCCCAGGATCTCGTCCACGCCAACCTCTCGATCGATCGAGAGGAGGTGAAGCGCCGCTTGCTCAATGGTGAAACCCTCTTGGCCGACACCCCCGACCATGTGCTGGAGGTGGTGGGTGTGCTGGAGAGCTATGGAGAGGTGCTCGATGCCTACAGCATCAACCTCATCTATCAAGCCGAGCAGCAGTTCCTCAATCCGTTCCCGATCTTCAAATATCTCGATGGCGATCTGAATCCCGCCAAGATCTGGCGCCACCTCAACCACGACCGCATCAATTTCGAATATGCGGAGTACTGCCAGAAAGCGATGTTCTGGCATGCCACGGGTGGCATGGACGCCTATCTCGACTCCGACGCCTTCGCCGACAACTGCCGCCGCATCATTGCGGCCAAGCGCGGCCGCGATCCCCTGCTGGCCATCCTCAATCCGGTGTTTCCCGGCTTCCTTCCGGAGCTGATCCGTTCGGCCGCCACCACCCACGCCCTCGGCCAGTTCTGGCGGGTGATGAGCGATCTTTTCCTCGATCTGGCAGCCGCCGAGCGCGATGGCCGGGTGCGCAGCATCCCCCAGGTGGTGGACTTCATCAAGGACGGCCTGGTGGCTGCCGCCGCCAACCCGATCCGCTACGGCGTCGAGATCAACGGCCAACACTTCTGGGTGTTGCCGCCGGAGGCAGGCCTCACCTTCCTGGTGGATGTGGCTGTGCCCTATGTGGAGGCGGTGTTCCTTCGGGGCATGCCGTTCCTGGGCACGGTGAGTTTCAACGCCCAAGCCCAGCAGATCTCTCCCGATCAGGCCAAGTTCACCTATGGCGCTCTCTATGCCGATCCACTGCCGAGCATGGGGGCTGGCATTCCCCCCAGCCTGCTGATGCAGGACATGTATCGCCACCTGCCCGAGAAGCTGCACCAGTGGTATCTGGAGCGCACCCGAGGTGAAGGCGATGTGCGCGTGAAGATCTGCATGAGCTTCCAAAAATCGATGTTCTGCGTCACCAACGCAGCCATCAACGGCACCATGCCCCACCCGCTCTCGAGCACAGATCCCCAAGCGCAGGCCGCCAATGCCGGCTACGCCGATGCCTGGGCAGCAAGGCTGGGGGTGGCCCGCACCGATTGCCTGGCGGCGTAAGGTCGAGCCCATGGATCACCAGTGGAACCCCCGCCCCAAACCGGATCGCGTTGAGTGGCTGGAGCGGCGCATCGAATTTGATGACTACGCCAGCAATCGGGCTTTCCTCGATCGCCTCAACGATTTCTGTGAGGCCCAGGGTCGCTACCCCGACATCAGCTTCGGACGTACATACGTAAACATCACCCTGCGGGCTGAGGGTGAAGAGGCCGCGATCGGCGAGGCTGACCACGCCTTCGCCGCCGCGATCGATGGCCTCGTCTGAGCACCCGGACAACACGCCGGTGAACCTGGAGGCCGCCTATGAGGGGGCCCAGGTGCAGGAGGTGCTCGAACAACTCGATCAGGAACTGATTGGCCTGCGCCCCGTGAAAACCCGGATCCGGGAGATCGCGGCTTTGCTGGTGGTGGATCGGGCCCGCAAGCAGGTGGGGTTGACCACCACAGCCCCGAGCCTGCACATGTCCTTCACAGGGCGACCCGGCACCGGCAAAACCACCGTGGCGGCAAGGATGTCGCAGATCCTGCACCGCCTCGGCTACGTGCGCAAAGGCCATGTGGTGACCGCCACCCGCGACGATCTGGTGGGGCAATACATCGGCCACACAGCCCCAAAAACCCGGGAGATGCTCAAGAAGGCGATGGGCGGCGTGCTGTTCATCGATGAGGCCTACTACCTCTATCGCCCTGAAAACGAGCGCGATTACGGGGCAGAAGCAATTGAGATCCTGCTGCAGGTGATGGAGAACAACCGCGACGATCTCGTGGTGATCTTCGCCGGTTACAAGGAGCGGATGGATGTGTTCTATCAGAGCAATCCAGGTCTTTCCTCACGGGTGGCCAACCACATCGATTTCCCCGACTACAGCAGCGACGAGCTGCTGGCGATCGCGCGGTTGATCCTGGCGGAAGAGAACTACCGCTTTAGTGATGAAGCCCTAGCCGCCTTCGCCGACTACATCCAGCGGCGCATGCAGCTGCCCTTCTTTGCCAATGCCCGCTCGATCCGCAACGCCATCGACCGAGCCCGCATGCGCCAGGCCAACCGGTTGTTTAACCGCATGCATGGCGGCGAGCTCACCAAATTGGATCTGATGACCCTCGAGGCCGAAGACATCACGGCCAGCCGCGTGTTCTCAGGCGAAGTGGAAGGCCTGGATCCCAGCGAGCCGATCACCGGCTAGCGCCTATTTCGTGCGCCGGCGTGAGTCGATCTGCAGTAAATCGCGCACCTGCTGCACTTGCCGGCCCAACTGAGGGTCGGCCCCCAGCTTCTTGTCGATCTGCTCCACGGCATACATCACCGTGGAGTGATCCTTCCCGCCGAATTCATCACCGATGCGCGGCAGGGAAAGATTGGTGCCCTGGCGCATCAGATACATGCCCACCTGCCGGGCCTGGCTCACGGCCCGCTTGCGGCTGGGGCTCTTCATCTCCTCCACGCTCACCCCAAACACTTCGGCCACCTTGTTGAGCACCTGGGCGGGGGTGACCTCCACCTCCACGCCGGCGGGGTCAAGCATGGGCGCCACTGATTCCACGGTCATCGGCAGACCGGTGATCGAAGCAAACGCCACCGCCCGCGTCAGCGCACCCTCCAATTCGCGGATGTTGGAGGTGAAGCGGCCAGCCAGATATTGGATCAGATCCCGCGGCAGGCTCACCCGCTCGTGCTCGGCCTTCTTGTGCAAGATCGCCATGCGCGTTTCCAGATCGGGCGCCTGGATGTCGGCGATCAAGCCCATCGAGAAGCGCGAGATCAAGCGCTCCTGCAGGCGCGGAATCTGCGACGGGGGCCGGTCGCTGGCGATCACGATCTGGCGGCCGGCCTCATGCAGGGCATTGAAGGTGTGGAAAAACTCCTCCTGGGTGTATTCCTTGCCTTCGATGAACTGAATGTCGTCCACCAGGATCAGATCAGCGGCGCGGTAGCGGTCGCGGAACTTCTGCATGCCGTCCTTACGGATGGCTTGAATCAGATCGTTGGTGAAGGTTTCCGTGCTCACGTAGGCCACGCGAGCGTCCGGGTCGATCTCCAGGCGGTAGTGGCCGATGGCCTGCATCAGGTGGGTTTTGCCCAGGCCCACGCCGCCGCAGATGAAGAGGGGGTTGAATTCCCGGCCCGGGGCCTCCGCCACAGCCAGGGCCGCCGCGTGGGCCATGCGGCTGTTGGGGCCAACCACGAAGCGGTTGAAGACGTAGCGGGGATTGAGACCCGGCGCCAATTTGCGCGGCGCTTCACCGGTGGGCAGACGCAGAACATCGCCGCTGGCCCGGATCGCCGGCGGCGCCGACTCCCCATCGGGGCTGGCGACCGGGGCGTTCGGAATGGGCACCAGATCGTGGTCGGTGCCGGCCTCCACCTGGACCTCAACGCTGCGACCGGCAATTTCGCTGGCTACCGCGGCGATCGTGGTGAGGTAGTTCTTGCGCAGCCAGCCGCAAGCAAAGGCATTGGGGGCCAGCAGCTGCAACTGGCCGCCCTCGTAGGCCGCGCAGCGAGCCGGGCGAATCCAGGTTTCGAAGGTGGGCTTAGAGAGATTGCCCTGAAGCGCTTCCTGAACCTGACGCCACAGCGTTTCTCCTTGCTGCACCGTCACGTCGCCCCGCCAGGGCCACGAATATAGGGGGAGCGCACGGAGCGAAACGTCGCCCATGATGCGCCTCGCAAGCCGCCCATCTCTCAGCTTCGGCCCCGAACGGTATGCCCTCTCTGATGCCCGCCTCACGCCCCAGCACCCTGCTGGGCACCGTGGTGTTGACGGCGCTGTTGAGCGCCTGCACCGGCAGCTTTCCCGGCCGGCGCGGCGCGGATCCAGGCCAGGTGAGTGATGCACCGCCCAGCGCCGCGCTCCAACCCGGCAACAACTTCATCGTCAACGCCGTCGACAAGGTGGGGCCGGCGGTGGTGCGCATCGACACGGTGCGGCGGGTGGTGAATCCCCTGGGTGGGTTATTTGGGAGTGGTCCCTCGATTCAGCAGCAGCAGGGGCAAGGTTCCGGCTTCATCACCCGTTCGGATGGGGTGATCCTCACCAATGCCCACGTGGTGGAGGGAGCCAATGAGGTGGGGGTCACCCTGCCCGATGGACGCAGCTTCAGCGGCAAGGTGTTGGGGAGTGATCCCGTCACCGACGTGGCCGTGGTGAAGGTGGCGGCCGCCGGCCTGCCGGTGGCGCCCCTAGGGGATTCAGCCAAGGTGCGGCCTGGGGAATGGGCCATCGCCATCGGCAACCCCCTCGGGCTCGACAACACGGTGACCGCCGGGATCATCAGCGCCGTGCAGCGCACCAATGCCTTGGGTGAAGGTCAGCGGGTTCCTTATCTGCAGACCGACGCCGCCGTGAATCCCGGCAACAGCGGCGGACCACTGATCAATGAACGCGGCCAGGTGATCGGCATCAACACAGCCATCCGCAAGGCCCCCGGCGCCGGCCTGAGCTTTGCCATCCCGATCAACCTGGGGCGCCAGATCGCTGCCCAGATCCTGGAGAAGGGAACCGCCTCCCATCCTTATATCGGCGTGCGCCTCCAGCCGCTCACCCCACAACTGGCCCGCGAGGTGAATGCCACCGATGCGGAGTGCCGGCTGCCGGAAACCAATGGCGTGGTGGTGGTGGAGGTGATGCCAGGCAGCCCCGCCGCCAGAGGCGGCCTGCGCCCCTGCGACCTGATCGCCAAGGTGGGCAAGACCGCAGTGGACAACCCATCGGAAGTGCAGGTGGCCGTGGATCAGGGCCGAGTGGGTGAGCCGCTGGCCCTCCAGGTGCAGCGCGGTGAGCGTCAGCTCACCCTGCAGCTACGGCCCGCCGAACTACCGCGTCAGAACTGAGGCCATGCCGATCCCGCGGCGCCAGCTGCGGCTCAGCGGCTCTGGCAGCTGCGATGCAGAAGCGGCTCAGCTGGCACACACTGCACACCGCCGCGGCTGCCGCCGGCCGCTGCCGCGCCGAGCTGCTGCTGGCGGCAGCCGGCCTGGGGCCGCGGGCCCTGCGGCGCTGGGGGCAGCAACTCCAGCCACCCCAGGCGCCGCTGCAGCTGATCAGCCAACGGGGCGGCAACTTGGGATGCCGAATGCAACGGCAACTGCAGCGGGCGTTTGCCAGGGGCTGCACGCAGGTGGTGTTAATCGGCAGTGACCTGCCCTGCCTGGAGAGCAGCGATCTGGAGCAGGCCTTTGCACTGCTGGATCAACATCCCTTGGTGCTGGGGCCGGCCGAAGACGGCGGCTATTGGCTGATCGGGCTGACGCGCCAGGGATTTGAGCGCAGCGGTGCCGCGCTGATGAGCGGCATCCCCTGGGGCAGCGATCAAGTGCTTCCGCTCACCCTGGAGCGGGCCGCAGCACGGCAGCTGCCGGCGGTGTTGTTGCGGCAGCAGAGCGACCTCGATCGCCGCGCCGCCTTGGAGCCGTGGCTGTTGCAGGGCCGCGATCGATGATTCTCAAGCCCGTTGGCTGGTCATGACCCCACCACCACCACCGAAGCTCGCCCACCGCAATGCCACGCGGGTGGTGGCCCAGCTGGCGCTGCGCATGCGCTGGGATCTGCTGCTGATCGCTGTGCTCTGCGGCATCGCCCTGATAGCCAAGACACGGCCTGAGTTCAACGAACTCACCATCATCGACGGATCTGGCCTGTCGATGCTCGGCATCGCGGTCTCGATTTTCGTGGCCTTCCGCAACACGCAGGCCATCAACCGCTGGTGGGAAGCACGCATCCTCTGGGGGGCCATCACCAACAGCAGCCGCCACTGGCGCGACACGCTGGAGACATTGCTCAGTGGTGACAGCACACGGCGACCGCAGTTGCAGCAGCTGGTGAGCCTGCAGGTGCTGCAGTGCTGGCTGCTCAATTTTGAGCTACGCGGCTTCTGGCGCAGCGATGCGCGGCTGCGGCTCGATGATCTGCGCCGCAGCCTGGGTCTGGCTGAGGGTGTGACCGTGCAGCAGACGATGCAGCTGCGGGCTCACCTGATCGGCCGGCTGCATCAGCAGGGCGCCATCAACGACTGGGGGCGGGATGCCCTGCTGCGGTGCACCGAGCAATTCACCAACTCCCTGGGGGGACTGCAGCGGATCCGCAACACGCCTCTGCCTCCCACCTATGACGTCTTCATCCGTCTGATTTGCTGGCTCTACGGCTACGCCTTGTTCGCCAGCTTCGCCAACCGTGGCTCCGCCGTGACCGGCCTGGTGCTGTTTCTGGGCTTCGTGACGGCCGAACGCATCGGCGCCTACGTGGAGGGGCCCTTCGATCGAGACGGCAGCAGTTTCTGCGTGCCGATGGACATGGTCTGCCGCACCATCAGCGCTGACCTACTGAGCCCGCAACACCCCTTGGCTGAGCTGTCCATTCCCAGCGACCCCAGCCGCTGGTCATGACTGCAGCGCCGCTGGCGGTGGTGATCCCCTGCTTCAACGAAGCCGCACGGCTCCCGCTGCTGCTGGCCGACTTGGCCAGCGCTCCAGCTGGATTGATTGCCGACGTGACGGTGGTGGATGGAGGCAGCGGCGATGGCACGCCACAGCGGGCACGCCTGGCCGGGGCGCAGCTGCTCCAGGCTTCGCCCTGCCGCGGACAGCAACTGCAACGAGGCGTTGCGGCAACAACGGCTCCGTGGCTGTTGCTCTTGCATGCCGATTGCCGACTTCAGCCCGGCTGGTCAACGGCCCTACAAGAGGCAATGGTCCAACCGGCGGCAGCCTGGTGCTTCGATCTGAGGGTGGAGGGAGCAGGCCTGCCGCTGCGGCTGATGGAGCTAGCGGTACGCCTGCGCTGCCAGCTGCGGCAGTTGCCTTATGGCGACCAGGGTCTGCTGCTGCCGCGAACCCTGCTCGAGCAAGCCGGGGGCGTGCCGGAGATCCCCCTGATGGAAGACCTGCTGTTGATCCAGCGCCTGCAGCCCCTGGCCTCCATCCGCCGGCTGGGCTGCCCGTTGCAGGTGGATGGACGGCGTTGGCGGCGCCATGGAGTGCTGGGCACGGCCTGGCGCAACGCCAGGCTGCGGCAGGCCTGGCGGCGGGGATGCAGCCCCGAGCAGCTGGCCCAGCGCTATTACAACCACCAGGGTGGTGAAGCAAGACAATCAGCCGCATAGTGGGGGCCAACGGCTCGGCGACGCGAATGTGGATGCCCTGGTGGCATTCCTGTTGCGCTACGGCGGGCTCAACGGCTGTGGACTGATCCTGGAGGGGATCGAAACGAGCGAGCAGCTCACCTACTGGCAGGAGCGTGGCGTGAGCCTGTTTCAGGGCTACCTGTTCCACACCCCCCAAGCGAGCTAAGCCTCAGGGGGCGTACCAGAAGGCACAACGCTTCTGCTGCGGTTCAAGCTCCCAACCCTGGGCGCTGTAAAACTCCACCACCCCGGGATCAGCGAACAGGCACACCCGCTCCAACTGTTGAGCGCGCAGCAGATCGATCACGTAGGTCATCAACTGTTTGCCCAGGCCAACACCCTGATAGAGGGGGTGAACGGCCACATCCCAGACGGTGGCTTCAATCACCCCATCACCGGTGCAGCGGGCGAAGCCCACCAAGCGCGGCAGGCGGGGATCGTGCCGCCACAGACCCACCACCAGCAGGCTGTTTTCCAGGGCTTTGCGCACCCGACGCAGCGGTCGCCGGCTCCAGCCCACGGCATCGCAGAGCTGCTCCAGCTCATAGAGATCGATCTCCCGCTCCGTGCTCAGCACCAGCGTGACCTGAGGGTTGGGCGTGGTGCAGGGGCGGTAGCCCTGCCCGTAGAGGCCCTCGAGCTCGGTGGGGGGAGAGCTAAGCATTGCCATGATCTTCCTCCACTCCTGCCCAAGCTGTTGCAGGCTGGAGACCGTTCCCGCACCGGAAGCTCTGACCCGCTCGCCACTGCTGGTGTGTGTCCACGGCTGGCTGCTGTCGGGGCGACTCTGGGAGCCGCTTGAAGCCGAGCTTGCCCCCCACTGGCAGCTCTGGTGCCCAGACCTACCCGGGTTCGGCACGCGAGCCCGGCCCCGCGGGCTGCAGCCGAGCCTCACCAGCTACGGCCGCTGGCTGGCCGCAGCGGCTTTGGAGCAAGCGGAGGGCAGGCCCCTGGTGCTGATCGGCCATTCGCTGGGCGGCAGCCTGGTGTTGCATGCGGCCCCCCATCTCGGGGATCAACTGGCCGCCGTGGTGCAGGTGGCCGCGGGGGGCGGGGTGTATCAGCCGCGGCCCTTCCGGATGGTGCGCCGCGGCGGTGCCGCCTTCCTGCGCTGGCGCCCCGGCTGGCTGGCGCAGCTGCCTGGCACCGAGGCGATCCGCAGCCCGCTGATGGCGGAATTGCATGCGGCCCGAGGGCTGCTGGCCTCCAGCATGCAGCGCGGAGCCGTGCGCCAGCTCCCGGAGATGGTGGCCCGATTGCAGGTGCCCAGCCTCTGGGTGGCCGGCAGCCGCGACACGGTGATGGAACCGCGCTACGTGCGACACCTGGCCGGCTACAGCCGAGAGCATCGCTTTGAGCTCTTGGAGGGCGAGGGCCATCTGCTGATGCGCAGCGCGCCAAAACAACTGGCTGCGCTGCTCAACAGTTGGTTTGATGCTCAAAGCCTGGCCAGCCCACGCTCCTGGAGCTCAGCCAACTGCGCATAGAGGCCTCCGGCGGCCCGCAGGGCGATGTGGCTGCCCTGCTCGATCAAGCGACCGCGCTGCAACACCAGGATGCGATCGGCCGCTTCAACTGTGGCCAGACGATGGGCGATCACGATGGCGGTGCGCTCCTGCAGCAACCGCTCGAGATCCCTCTGGAGAGTGGCCTCCGTGGAGGGATCGAGGAAGGCCGTTGCTTCGTCCATCACGAGCACCGACGGGTTGCGGATCGCCACCCGAGCCACAGCCAGGAGCTGACGTTCGCCTGAGGAGAGATTGCCACCCCGCTCCCGCAGTTCGGTATCCAGACCTCGCGGCAGGCGCTGCAGCAGCGGATCCAGACCCAGATCGCTGCAGAGGCGTTGCAGGTCGGCGTCGCTGATCGTTCCGTCGAGGCGCAGGTTGTCGGCCACGTTGCCGCTGAACAAAAACGTGTCCTGCAGCACAACACCAAGGCGATGGCGCAAGGTGGGGATGGGCAGCTCGCGGATGTCGATGCCATCCAGCAGGATGCGGCCCTGCTGCGGTTCGTAGAGACGGCAGAGCAGGCGAATGACCGTGCTCTTGCCGGAGCCGGTTGGCCCCACCAAGGCCACGTGCTCGCCCGGTGCAATCCGGAACGAGAGATTGCTGAGGATCGGATCGTCGGCGCGATAGGCAAACGAAACGTTCTCGAACACCACCTCACCGGCGCTGCTGCGCTCGCGGCCACTGATCTGCGCAGCGGCAGAGCGCTGCTCCTGGGGCAGCTCCTGAATCTCGATCGGCTCCTCCATCAACTCGCCGATGCGCTCCACAGCCGTGAGGCCACCCTGGATCTGGGTGAACCGCTCTGCCAGCTGACGCAATGGATCGAACAGCCGCTGCGAATAAAGGATGAAGGTGGTGAGCGTGCCGAGGCCCATTGCCCCCGCCGTCACCATCCAGCCGCCCAGGGCCAACACCAGCGCAATCGCACCGAGCGACACCCACTCGATCAACGCCGAAATGGCGGAGTCGTAGAAGATCGTGCCGTTCACCGCCTGGCGGTAGGCCTCGGTGGTTTTGCCGAAGCGGGCCGAGTTGTAGGCCTCGCGCCGGAACATCTGCACCACCTCCAGGCCCTGGAGGTTTTCCTGCAGATCAGCGTTGAGCTGGCTGAGCTCCTCGCGAACGCGGTAGTTGGCCTTGCGGTAGCGCCGCTGCAGCCACAGCATCGTGAGGGTGACCGGCACCTGAGAAGCCAGCAGCAGCAGGCCCAGGCGCGGCTCAATCGCCACCATCGTGGCAGCGATCACCAACAGGGTCACCAGATCGGCCAGCAGACCCACAGCCCCGCTGCCGAACACCTCAGCCAGGGCATCCACATCACTGGTGAGGCGGGTGAGCAACTTGCCCACCGGCGTGCGGTCGTGAAAGCGGAGCGAGAGATCGAGGGCGTGGGCAAAGAGGTCGTTGCGGATGCGGGCGGTGAGCCGCTGCCCCACCGCCTGCACGTTGAAGCTCTGCAGCCCCTGCAAACCCAGCCGCACCAAAACGGCCACCAGCAGCAGCAACACCAGGGTGCGCAACTGCTGCGCCAGAGGCATTGGCTCCAACCAGGCCAGCACGGGCTCCTGGCGCAGAGCGGAGATGGCCTGGCCCACCAGCAGCGGTTGCACCGCCGCTGCACCGGCCACCGGGATCAGCAACACCAGGGTGAGCAGCAGCCGTTTGCGATCACGGCCGAGGTAGGGAATCAGCCGCAGCAGCCGTTGGCGATCGCGACTGGCCATCAGTTGGACACGGCCGGAGACGTGGAGACCGCAGCGATCTGATCCACGATCCCCTGCAGCTCGCCGCCATCAAGCCGCAGGGAGAGGGGATGGCCCACCAGGCGAGCCGTGGAATGGAACAGGTCTTCAATCGCGATCAGTCCGTTCTCCACCAGGGTGCGGCCGGTGGCCACCAGATCCACGATCGCCTCGCTCATGCCGGTGATCGGCCCCAGCTCCACCGAACCCGCCAGATGGATCAGCTCCACCGGCAGATCCAACGCTTCGAAATACTCTTCAGCGCAGCGGGTGAACTTGCTGGCGATGCGGCAATGGGCCGGCAAGTCGGCGGCGCGGCGATAGGGGCTGGTGGCCTTCACCGCCACGCTCATGCGGCAACCACCGAAGCCGAGGTCGACGAGCTGAGCCACCGGCAACTGGTGTTCGCGCAGCACGTCGTAACCCACCACGCCGAGCTGGGCCTGGCCGTAGGCCACATACACCGGCACATCGGCATTGCGCACCAACAGGGCCCGGGCACGGCCGCAGGCACTGGGCACCATCAGCTGGCGATTCCCCGGTTCAAGCACCGCGGCGAAATCCAGCCCGGCGGCGGCAAAACGAGCCACCGAATCCTTGAGCAGGGCTCCCTTGGCCAGGGCGACGGTGATCATGGGAGGCAGCCTGAACCGGGACTTTAACGATGCAGGAGGCCCTCGGCCTGGCCGCCAGCCAGGTGTCGCTGATTCCGGTGCTCAGTGACAACTATGTCTTTGTGCTGCATGGCCCCGGCCCTGGCCCCGCCGCGGTGGTGGATCCGGCGGTGGCCGAACCGGTGATCGATTGGCTGGAGCAGCGGGGGCTTGCGCTGCAGGCGATCCTTCACACCCACCATCACCACGACCACATCGGCGGAGCGCCGGCATTGCTGCAGCGCTGGCCAAATGCAGCCGTGATCGCCAGCGCCGCCGACCGAGCCCGCATCCCCCTGCAGACCCAGGGCGTGCAAGGCGGCGATCAGCTGCAACTGCTGGGGCGCGGCGTGCAGGTGCTGGATGTGCCCGGCCATACGGCCCATCACTTGGCGTTTTATCTGCCGCCTCTGAATCAAGAGGCGGGACATCTGTTCTGCGGCGACACCCTGTTTGCAGGCGGCTGCGGGCGCCTGTTTGAAGGCACCCCAGCCCAGATGCATCACTCCCTGCAGCAGCTGGCAGCCCTACCGGCGGACACGCTGGTGTGGTGCGCCCACGAATACACGGCTGGCAATCTGCGCTGGGCTGCAGCCGAACGCCCCGAGGATGCAGCGATTGCAGAACGGCTGGCGGAGGTGTTGATGCTGCGGCAACAGAACCAACCGACGATCCCAAGCCGCATCGAACTGGAGCGCGCCACGAATCTGTTCGTGCGGGCGGCGGATCCAGACAGCCTGCGGCAGCTGCGGGGCCGCAAGGATCTCTGGCGGGGTTAGAGCGGCAGCGTCTGGGCTGACGCCTGCAGCTCAACGCCAGCGGGAAACAGCCGCACCGGTTCACCGGGTCTGAGGCGAAGACGGCAGCGTTGACCGCGCTCGTGATCGGCGCTCAGAGGCAAACGAAGCCGAAGACGGCCAGCGCCGTATTGCACCTGATACAGCCATTCGCGGCCCAGAAATTCGCGGCCCACCACCCACGCCTCGGCCTCCGGATCAGGAATCAGCTCAATCCCCTGGGGACTGACCAACACCTGAAGTTCAGCGTCATCCGCTTCAAAGCGGGGCAGCACCACACCGGGCCCCGGCTCCAGATCACCGAGGGGCGTCTGGAGCTGGTCGCCGCGACGCTGCACCGGCAGCAGGTTGCTCTGCAGCACAAAACGGCCCACAAAAGCCGTTGCCGGTGCCGACACCATCTCTTGGGGGCTGGCGCATTGGTGCAAGCGACCGGCCTCCAACACCGCCACCCGATCACAGATGGCCAGGGCCTCCTCCGGATCGTGGGTCACGATCAGGCCACTGGCGCCGCAACGGGCCAGCACGCCAGGAAGCTCAGCCCGTAGGCGCAGGCGCACCTCCACGTCGAGGTTGGAGAAGGGTTCATCCAGCAGCACAAGGGAGCATCCGGGGGCGAGGGCCCGGGCCAGGGCCAGCCGCTGACGCTGCCCGCCGGAAAGCTCATGGGGATAGCGCTGCTCCAGACCCTTCAGGCCAAGCAGCTCCAGCAGCCAGGCGGCACGGCTGCTGTCCTGGCCGTGGCGCAGTCCGAAACAAGCATTGCGCCAGGCATTGAGGTGGGGGAAGAGGGCGTAGTCCTGAAAGACCATCCCCACGCCGCGGCGCTCTGGAGGCAACCAGCGCTGGGGGCCCGCCACCTCGCGACCGGCGATGCGCACCACGCCGCGCTCCGGCTTTTCAAAACCTGCGATCAGACGCAGCAGGGTGGTTTTGCCACAACCCGAGGGGCCCAGCAAACCCACCAACTCACCAGGGCGCAGCTGGAAATCGATGTCGCGCAGCGTCCAATCACCGCTGGCAGCGGGGCCGTGGTAGCGATGCCAAAGACCGCTCAGCTCCACCTGGGGCCGCAGGGGCAACTCAGGGCTGGGCAGCTCAACGCGCATCAGGCAGGTACGCCATAGGCTCAGCGCCCATCTTCCCTCTCCTATGACCAGCCCCGCGATCGAAGCGATCACCACCAGCGCGGCGCCAGCACCCGTGGGCCCTTACAACCAGGCGGTGAAGGCAGGTGGGGTGCTCTATTGCTCGGGCCAGATCGCCCTCGACCCGGTGAGTGGCGCGATGGTGGGCGACGGTGATGTGGAAGCCGAGACCCGTCAGGTGCTGAGCAACCTGCAGGCGGTGCTGACCGAGGCCGGCTGCACCCCTCAACACGTGGTGCGCACCACCGTGTTCCTGGCCGACCTCAACGATTTCGGCAAGGTGAATGCCCTTTATGCAGAGGTGTTCGGTGCCGGCGTATCGCCAGCACGGGCCTGCGTGGAAGTGGCAGCCCTGCCCAAGGGCGCGCGGGTGGAGATCGATTGCATCGCGGTGCTGGGCTGAATCAGCCGGAAGGTGAGGTTGATCCGTTCAGCCGCCACGCGCGCCCTCGAAGGCAGGGCGTGTTGCCAGTGGCGCTGGCTGGGCGGATCCATCACCAGCAAATCCCCATCGGCGAGCTTCAGCGCAAAGGCCTCCTGAGCTCCCTGGCGTGGGCGAAAGCGAAGATCCCGCGCCACGCCGAGGCTGAGGGAGGCGATCGGCGCCTGATCGTCGAGTTCAGGTTCGTCATCGGCATGCCAGCCCATGCGATCAGCGCCGTCGCGGTAGCGGTTCAGCAGCAGGCTGTTGAAGCGCACCCCCAGCTGATCCAGCAGCAACTGACGCAACTGGCTGAGCTCGGTTGTCCAGGGATGAATGGCCTGCTGCAGGCCGCTGTAGCGGTAGGTGCAGCCAGGGTCTGCCACCCAGCAGGTGAGTCGTGGCGTGCGGTGTTGTTTGCCGTACACAGTCACCAACGGTTGCTGCCACAGCAGGCCATCGCGTAGGGCAAGCCGCAGCGTCTCGGTCTCGAGCCCCTGCTGCTGCAGCCAAGCTGGAGCGTGGCGCAACTGCAGGCCCGGACGCTCGATCAGGATCAAGGGACGCGCAACGGGATCAGCTGAGCCTGCTCCAGCGGCGGTGGCGCCTGGGGCAGCAGACGCGTGGCCTGCTCGATCAGCGGTGTGGGATCAAGCGCCAGCATCCGCTCACCATCGCGGCGCCGCAGCTCCACGTGGAGGTGGGGCCCACTGGCACGGCCGCTTTGCCCCACCTGCCCCAGCGGGGTGGCCGCGGGAAGGAAATCACCGGGCGACACCGAGGCCTTCAGCAGGTGGGCGTAGAGGGTCTGCCAACCACGGCCATGGTCAAGCACCACCGTGAGGCCGTAGCCATCGAGTTCCTCCACCAGCGCCACATGGCCGGGCAGCATCGCCAACACCGGCGTTCCCTGGGGAGCCACCAAATCCTGGCCCGCATGCATGCGCCAGGCCTGGCGACTGTCCGAGTAGCGCCAGCCGTAGGGATCCACCTCTTCCGCCTGAGTCGCCAGCGGGTAGACGAGCTGCAGCGCTTCTCCGGGGCGCAGGGGCCAGGCCGCCTCACGGGGGAGGTTCGCTGGCGCCGTGCTCACGAGCACCACATCAGCCACGGGGGTTTCTGGTGGGATCAGTGCTGGACGAGGCGGCAAGCCTTGATCAGCGGAGGCGCCGAGCTGTGGCTCGGCCCGCACCGCCATGGTCAGTGCAGTGCAGAAGGCCAGCAGCGCCAACAGCAGTCGCTGGGTTTTCAACCTGCCCCGCCCAAGGTGCACGCGTTTTAACGGGCCTGTAGAAAAAGGCCAGTCACAGGCGCCAACGGCCATGCGCGTTGTCCCGATCACGGCGATAGGACTGCTGAGCCTGCTCGCCGGGGCACCGGCGATGGCGGGCTCTGCGACCGCTGGCTCGATCATGAGCAAGCAGCAGGCCATTGCCTCCGCCTCCAGCAACATGCCCGCTGGAAACCGTGTGAGCCGAGTGGAGTGCACCACCCTGGTGCGCGATCTGTCGCCTCGCTACAGCTGCACTGTCTGGTGGAGCCCTGCACCGCGCCAGGGCGACGGGTAAGCTCCGAA
>JBEDHJ010000019.1:0-2524 GCA_041174205.1 Cyanobacteriota bacterium
TCGGCGTTCTGGGCCAAGAGCGCCCCGGCCACAAACCAAGCCGTGGCCAGAGCGGAGGTGATCCAGTAAGCCTTCCAGCGGCGTTGGTAGAGGTAGCCAGTTCCGAGCCCTGGCACCACATTCAGCACCACGGCAACCCAACCGGCCGAGGCGGCAAGGATCTGCTCACGGGTAGGCGTCATGGCGGCTGCAACCAATAGGCCCGCACTCTGGCGAGCTGGGCCTCCCGGCTGCGAGGCGGTTCAGCGCAGCCGCGGAGCACGATTGAGCTGCTCGCTCACATCACCGGTGAGATCTGGCGACTGCACATCCAGACGGCGCATGTCGCCCCCCGGGCTCCAACGGAGCTGGTCGAGCTCCACCCACACCGGGTAGGGATTGTGGGCGAGCTGGAAGGCGTAGCTGCCTGCGCTCATGTTGACGATCACCGTCCAGAGCGTGTCCCAGGAGGCGACAGCGCTGCCGCCGGAATAATCCTGAGCGCCCGCCGGCACGGCGATGTTTTTCATCACGCCATAGAGGTTGGCTTCCGCATCGTCTTGGCTCTTCGCCTTCGGCAAGGTGGAGAGGTATGTCGAGCCACGCACAAACCGCGACGGCGGATCCACATCCCCAGGCATGGGGAGCTTGCCGCCAAAGGGCTTGTAGCGCTTGAGGTTGCGCACCTGCCAATCCAGCGGCGGCTCGTTGGTCATCACCGCAGTCTCCTTGCCGCGATGCACCACCATCCGGCCATCGATGTACTCCACCACAGCCGAATCACCGCTGCGATCCGCCAGGGAGAGATGCAACCCCCACTCGCGGTTCATCAGCTTGTCGGACACCACCTGCACCTGACGCAAACCAGCCAGGGCTTCCTCCACGGTGGCGAAATTGTCGAGCACGAACGCCACCATGTTGACGTTGGCAATGCCAGGGCGAGCGGCGCTGCGGGCTTCGTAGCGGCTGCCATCGAGATACAAAAGGTTGGCGTTGAGGCCCCGCTCATTCAGCCCATCGGAGAGCACCTTCCCCAGGCTCCAGATGCCAACACTGCCGTAGCGCACCTTCCAGCGCTTGGGGTTCGCATCGTTCACCCCGAAGAAACCTCCGGCCGCCAACCCTGGCGAGCGCATCACCAGGGCTGCGTTGTCGTTGATGAACAGGTCCATCGTGCGGCCGACCACCATGGCTTGGCCATTGGAGGCCGCACTGGAGAACACCCGGCTGCAGGCATCAGCAGGCGCAACACCCAAAAGGGCCAAAGCGCCGACCAGAGCAACGCGGCGCCCCAGCCCGTGAGCAAGGCCTGGAGTTGGTGAAGAGTGGGTGGACATGAGCGCAGAGCGATGAGCTCAGTGTGTCCACGGCTCAAAAGACTGCCAACAAAGAAGCCCTGCGCGCTGGGCATGAAAAAGCAGGGTGATGAGCCCTGCCCGCTTTCCCATGGAGCCCATGCCCCCTCAAACCAACGCTATCCCTGGCCCAAAGGGAAACAACCCATGCAATGAGGAGAAAAAAAGGAAAGATCAGACAGCATGTCGGAAGATCACGAGAAAGCGAAGATTCCAGGAGGACGGAAGACCTGCCGTCATCGGCCTTCAGACTGGAGACAAAGAGAGGCATTGAACTGACTCTTCCCATCCATTCACACCATCCACTCGGCCAACTTGACAGCCACGCCATCGTTCTCGCTGTTACCGAATACTTTGCAGCTCATTACCCTGAGATCATCACCATTCCACATCTGAGCCATCAACTCGGAATTTCTCTCCTGCACATCGAAACAGCTTTTGACAGCTACAAAGGCAAGACCACAATCCAAGCCCTTCTGGAATACCGACTCAATCGCCTCTGTGATCGCATGGCGAAAGAACCCTCCAGCGAGATTCGCCTTCAGATCCAAGACTGCGGCCTCGAAAGCTTTCTGCGAACCAACACTGATTTCATCGAACAGTTTGGAATTGACATCCTTGAATACCACCAGCAATGCTTCCTAGCCGCTGCTGATCGACTCCTGCACCAAAGCGCACCGCAGACCACAGCGATCGAGGACGACCAGATCCTCGAACCGAAGTCCAATCGACTCCTGACCCGTTTTCATCAATACGAATCGCCGTTGCACCTGCAGCGCTGACTCAAGCCGCCTGATGCCGGCTACTGACCAATGCCCCCGTGCACAGCACCGGCAGCAGGCTTGAACGACCAGATCCGTACCACGCCTCCACCAACGCGTGGCTGGATCGGGGATTCAGCTGCCCGGCCAGCAACCAAAGCTCGTCATGGAGCACCTGGGTTTGATCCGGTGTACCCACGTACCAGGGCGCCTCTGGATCAACCGAGAGCTCCTCATGGAGAAGCAACAGCGCTTCCAAAACGCAGGCGGCGAGCTCAGGCGTCATGGTGGGCCAAGAACTTCTATCCACGCACAGCAAGGGGGCGGGAATCAAGCCCCTGCGAAGAGATCTCAGCGGGCCCCTTGATCTCGGGCCCAGATTCGTTCCAGGCTCCGTTTGAACTCCTGCTCGTTCATCGGCCTGGCCAG
>JBEDHJ010000020.1:0-3198 GCA_041174205.1 Cyanobacteriota bacterium
AGGTGGAGATTCAGGGCATGGCCGGCGGCGGCGACCTGGTGCATTTCAGCCAGGGCGGCCCCTCCACCCGCTCCAAGCTCTGGGCAAGGGTGTGCCAATACCTGCGCACCGATGAGCAGAAGGCTCAGTGCCTCAATCAAGACCCCAGCCTCCGCGGCGAGCAGAAGCCTGGTGATGCCTACATGGAACCGCCGGCTGTGGACCTCAATGCCCTGGGCGGCCCCCTGGGGGGCTAACGAGCCGCTGGAAGCGTTCACCCCGATCCATTAGGGTCAGGTTGTGCCCGGCGGGCACCCCTGCTGCTTGTGCGCTTTCGGAACGGCTTTCGTTTCGAACCCGACCAACAGCCAGGTTGCAGATCACTGCAGGTGCCGGACGGGTTGCCCGTCCCCCGACCAGCGATCCGGCTTGCCGCATCCCCTCATCCCCGATCTCGAGCGCCTGGCGAGCCAGGTGGCGGCCGACGCAGGATTTCAGGTGTGCGGCGTGCAGCTGCTCACCCATCGCATCCCGATGACGCTGCTCGTGCAGCTGCGTCTGGCCGATGGGGGTGATGTGAGCCTCGACAACTGCGCCAGCTTCAGCGGCCTGCTGGACGACGCGCTCGAGGCGGCCGGCCTGATCGAGGACGCCTATGTTCTGGAGATCAGCAGCCCTGGCATTGCCGAAACGCTGAACGAGGACCGTGACTTCCGCAGCTTTCGCGGATTTCCGGTGTGCGTTCGCTACCGCGATGCCAAAACCGGTGCCGAGGCCGAACGGGAAGGCCTCCTCCTCGAGCGCACCGACGACAGCGTGCAGATCAATGTGCTTGGCCGCACGGTTCGCCTGCCCCGCGCCGACGTGATCGCTGTTCGGCTCACCACCCCGACCGAGGGCTGAGGCCGCCGCCGCGCTCTCCCCTCCCTGAAGACCACCCGTTTCTCCCACCACCCATGGCACTGGTTCTGCTCCCCGGTCTGTCGAACCTGATCGAGGACATCAGCGAAGAGAAAAAGCTGCCTGCCCAGGTGGTGGAATCGGCCCTGCGCGAGGCTCTGCTCAAGGGCTATGAGCGCTATCGCCGCACCCTTTATCTGGGCATCAGCGAAGACCCCTTCGAGGAGGACTACTTCTCCAACTTCGATGTGGCCCTCGACCTCGACGAAGAGGGCTACCGCGTGCTGGCCTCCAAGATCATCGTGGAGGAGGTGGAGAGCGAAGACCACCAGATCGCCCTGGCTGAGGTGATGCAGGTGGCCGAGGACGCCCAGGTGGGCGACACCGTCGTGCTCGACGTCACCCCCGAGAAAGAGGATTTCGGCCGCATGGCCGCCGCCACCACCAAGCAGGTGCTGGCCCAGAAGCTGCGCGATCAGCAGCGCCGGATGATCCAGGAGGAGTTCGCGGATCTGGAGGATCCGGTGCTCACCGCCCGCGTGATCCGCTTCGAGCGCCAGAGCGTGATCATGGCCGTGAGCAGCGGCCTGGGTCGCCCCGAGGTGGAGGCCGAGCTGCCCCGCCGCGATCAGCTTCCCAACGACAACTACCGCGCCAACGCCACCTTCAAGGTGTTCCTCAAGGAGGTGAGCGAAGTGCCCCGCCGCGGACCGCAACTGTTCGTGAGCCGCGCCAACGCCGGCCTGGTGGTCTATCTGTTTGAAAACGAGGTGCCGGAGATCCAGGAGGGTTCGGTGCGCATCGTGGCCGTGGCCCGTGAGGCCAATCCCCCCAGCCGTTCAGTGGGCCCGCGCACCAAGGTGGCCGTGGATTCGGTGGAGCGCGAAGTGGATCCGGTGGGTGCCTGCATCGGCGCCCGCGGCTCCCGCATTCAGCAGGTGGTGAACGAGCTGCGCGGCGAAAAGATCGACGTGATCCGCTGGTCGCAGGATCCCGGCCAGTACATCGCCAACTCCCTCAGCCCGGCCCGTGTTGAGGCTGTGCGCCTGGTGGATCCCGAAGGCCAGCACGCCCACGTGCTGGTGCCGCCCGATCAACTCAGCCTGGCCATCGGCCGCGAAGGCCAGAACGTGCGCCTGGCTGCCCGCCTCACCGGCTGGAAGATCGACATCAAGAACAGCACCGAATACGACCAGGCCGCAGAAGACGAGAAGGTGTCGGAGCTGATTGCGCAGCGCGAGGAGGAGGAAGCTCTGCAGGCCGAAGCCGAAGCCCGCCTCGAGGCCGAGCAGGCCCTGCGCGCCGAGGAAGATGCCCGCCTGCGCGAGCTCTATCCCCTGCCGGAGGACGAGGAGGACTACGGCGCTGAAGCCAGCTACGACGAGGCCACCTACGACGAACCCGTGGCCGAGCAGGCCGCCGAGGAAGCGCCCGAAGCAGGCGCCGATGAGGATGGAGCCCGGTGAGTGAGCGCAGCGTCCTCAGGCGCTGCGTGACCTGCCGGCAGCTGCTGGATCGACAGCAGCTCTGGCGGGTCATTCGCCTGGCGGACGGAGGACTCGCGCTCGATCAGGGCATGGGCCGTTCGGCCTATCTCTGTCCGACGCACGATTGTCTGGAGGAAGCCAGACGCCGCAAGAAGCTGCAGAAAGGCCTGCGTTGTCAGGTTGCAGATTCCATCTACGCGGCACTGGAGCAGCGCCTGCACGCCACCTCATCCGCAGGCTCTGAGGCAAGATGAATGTTGGCCTCACCGTGTGTGGAGGCCCGGTGGCACCCGTGGCACCGACCCTTTGGAGCACTGAATGACCAGCAGCGGCAAAGTCAGGATTTACGAGCTGTCCAAGGACTTGGGCCTTGAGAACAAGGACGTGCTCGATGCCGCCGAGAAGCTGTCGATCTCCGCGAAGAGCCATAGCAGCTCCATCAGCGACGACGAGGCAGCACGCATCCGCAGCCTGATTAAGACCGGTAGCAATGGGGCGCCTTCTGCGGCACCATCCGCGCCAGCAGCGCCGCAGAAAGCGATCTTGTCGGTGAAAAAGGCTCCCGCGGCACCCGCTCCTGCCGCCCCGCAGGCCCCTAAACCGGCTGCCAGCGCTCCTGCCGCTCCGGCGGCACCCGCCAAGCCCGTGATCGCCAAACCGGTCGCAGCACCCGCACGACCGGCAGCTCCCGCCGCCGCTGCCCCAGCCAAGCCTCCCGCCGCTGCCAAACCCGCCGTTCCTCGGCCTGCTGCAGCTCCCCAGGCGGCCAAGCCAGCTGCGCCGCCGCCACGGCCTGCCGCCCCCTCCGCACCGCCGGCACGACCGGCGGTGC
>JBEDHJ010000021.1:0-14659 GCA_041174205.1 Cyanobacteriota bacterium
GTTGGCTGCAGGCGTGAGGGATTGCGGTGCCTGAGCTCCGCCCCGGAACTATACCCATCAGCCCGGCGCAAATCTGCCTGGTCAGCACTGATACAGTCCCACCGGCCTGCCCCGCCGGACCCGCCGGACCGCCACTGGATGCCCATCGGCAAACTGCTGATCGCCAACCGTGGCGAAATCGCGCTTCGCATCCTGCGCAGCTGCCGCGAACTCGGCATCCCCACCGTGGCCGTGTACAGCACGGTGGATCGCAACGCCCTGCACGTTCAGCTTGCGGATGAAGCGGTGTGCATCGGCGATGCACCCAGCAGCAAGAGCTACCTCAATATCCCCAACATCCTGGCGGCCGCCACCTCCCGGGGCGCCGACGCGATCCACCCCGGCTACGGCTTCCTGGCCGAAAACGACAAATTCGCCGAGATCTGCGGCGCCCACGGCATCACCTTCGTCGGTCCGTCGCCGGAGTCGATCCGCTCCATGGGCGACAAATCAACGGCCAAGGCCACGATGCAGAGCGTGGGGGTGCCCACGATTCCAGGCAGCGAAGGCCTGCTGGAGAGCGTGGATGAGGCGCGCGGCCTGGCCGAAACCATGGGCTACCCCGTGATGATCAAGGCCACCGCCGGCGGTGGCGGCCGGGGTATGCGGCTGGTGCCATCGGCCGATCAGCTCGAAAACCTGTTCAAGGCCGCCCAGGGCGAAGCGGAAGCCGCCTTCGGCAACCCCGGCCTCTACATGGAGAAATTCATCGACCGGCCCCGCCACGTGGAAGTGCAGGTGCTGGCGGATCGCCACGGCAACGTGGTGCATGTGGGCGAACGCGACTGCTCAATCCAGCGCCGCCACCAGAAGCTGCTGGAGGAAGCCCCCAGCGTGGCCATCAATGCCGATCTCCGCAAACAGATGGGTGATGCGGCTGTGGCCGCAGCCCGCACCATCGGCTACGAGGGCGCCGGCACCGTGGAGTTCCTGGTGGATCGCACCGGCAACTTCTATTTCATGGAGATGAACACCCGCATCCAGGTGGAACACCCGGTCACCGAGATGGTGACGGGCGTCGACCTGATTGCGGAGCAACTGCGCATCGCCGGCGGCGAACCGATCTCCGTGACCCAGGACGAGATCAAGCTCACCGGCCACGCCATCGAGGTGAGGATCAACGCCGAAGACCCACGCCAGAACTTCCGACCCTCCCCCGGCAAAATCACAGGCTGGCTGCCGCCAGGCGGCCCAGGCGTGCGTTTTGACAGCCACGTCTACACGGGCTACGAGATCCCGCCCTTCTACGACTCGTTGATTGGCAAGCTGATCGTCTGGGGCACCGACCGCCAACACGCCCTCAAACGGCTGCGGCGCGCCCTATCTGAATGTGCCGTGACGGGCATTCCCACCACGATCGACTTCCACCTGCAACTGCTCGATCGGCCTGAATTCCAGGCCGGCGATGTGCACACGAAGTTTGTGGAGCAGGAGATGCTGCCCCCCTCTTAAGCGGGCAGCACGCTGACGCGAATCATCACCTGGGTGATCAGGCCCTGCTGACCCACCAGCAGCTCTCGCACCAGGCTGATCAGGCCCAACCAGATCACCGGCGTCACGTCGACACCGCCGATCGGCGCGATCACGCGCCGGGTGAACGCCAGCAGCGGTTCGGTGGGGATGGCCACCACCCGCCAGACCCCCTGGGTGAGATCCACCTGGGGGTACCAGGTGAGCACGATCCGAAACAGAAACAGCAGCGTCCAGGCCGAGAGCAACAGCCCCAGCACCAGATGCACCGGGGGCAACACCTGCCGCAGCAGCGCCAGGGTCTCGGCCTGCGATGCCGCCGTGGCAAGACTCCCCGTCACAAAGCTCTAAGCAGCAGTGACTTGATCGTAGGAAGCAGCCATCGCTGCCTAGGATCCCGGGCGGATTCGTCACAGCCATGACCCCCTCCCTCGCCAACTTTCTGAGCAGCCTCGTCTATGGCGCGGTGATCGTGGTCATCCCCATCACCATCGCGGTGATCCTGATCAGCCAGAACGACCGCGTCGACCGCAAGCTCTGAAGCGCCATCAGGCTGCGGCCCGCCGGCCCAGCCTCGACGCCAGGCCTACAGTGACCTGAAAGGGAACCTCGATCCGTGGTCAACGCCAGCCTGAACTGGGCCAGCATCGTTGGGATCGTGCTGGCCGTTGGCGGAGCCTTCCTCTACTTCATGAGGAGTTTCAAGCCGGCTCTGGCGCGCGATTACGACGTGTTTTTCGCGGCCGTCGGCCTGCTTTGCGGCGGCATCCTCTTTTTCCAAGGCTGGCGCCTCGACCCGATCCTGCAGTTCGGCCAGTTCTTGCTGGCGGGAACCACAGTCTTCTTCGCCTATGAGAGCGTGCGTCTGCGCGGTGTGACCACCGAGCAAGCCCGGCGCTCGTCCTATTTCGACGACGACGAACCAACACCGGCCCCCAGGCCCCGCATGGGCGGCGGCCGCGACTGGCGGGACGATGCCGATCGCTTCGATGAGCCCCAACCGCTGCGGCGCCGCATTCGCTCCCGCGAAGACGGCTATGGCGACAGCGAGGAGGAGGACTTCTACCGTCCCCGCCGTGCGCCAGCCCGGGCCGCCATCCCCGAGCGCGCCGCATCGCGCGACGATTGGGGCCAAGGCCGTGATCAGGCCCCCTCGGGGGCCCCAGGCACCAGCCGCTATCGGGCGGGAAGCGCCCCTGGCGAGAGCGGCACCCGCGAATTCGGTGCGCGCCGCCAGGGCCGCGAGGAAACCCGCCGTGGCTCACGACCCAGCAGCACGGCCGACGATCTCCCCCGTTCCAGCCGCCGCCCTGGCACTGAACAGCGGCCCAGCAGTGAGGCACGCCCTGCGGGCGTGCCGCAAGGTGCGCCCTACCGTCCGCCGGCCGCTTCAACCCCCACCAGCAGCGATGAAGCCGCGGTGAGTGATGCGGAGTTTCGGCCGGTGCCGCCCTCCAGTCGCCCCCGCGACAACAGCTCCCGTTTCGACGACTGAGACCGCTGCAGAGCCGAGCCAACCGCCCGCTGCTCCTGGTGGCTGCACTGACCGTTGTTTTGAGCGGCTGCAGCCTGGGTCCTTGGCGCCGGCAAGCGGCTCCCCAAGCTGGGCTCGGCCCGGAGTCGCGTCAGCAGCCCGCCCTCAGCGGCGATGGACGCCTGCTGGCCAGCCTGGTGGAGCGGGCAGGCCGCAGCACGGTTCTGCTGCAGGAACGCCTGAGCGGCAAGGTGCTGCCGCTCAGGCAACTACGCAGCCGTCAACCCCACAGTTCGCCCTCGCTGAGCTGGAATGGCCGCTACCTGGCGCTGCTGGTGCAGCAGGGGGCCAGGCGCCAGGCGGTGATCGAGGATCGCGCCACGGGTCGCTTGCAGCCGCTGTTTCTGCCAGCCGGAGAGGAGCCCCAAGAACTCAGCCTCTCTCCCGATGGCCAGCGCATCGCCGTGGAGGTGATCAGTGGCGGTAGTGAGCGGCTGCGCTTGTTTGATCTCAGCGGCCTGCTGGAGCCTGATCCCGCTCCCGGCATGCGACAAAGCGGCGGTGGCCAGGGGATGACGCCATGAACCGCCCCTCAGGCAGTGGCCCCCTATGGGGAAGCCTGCTGACCCTGGCGCTGCTGCTGGGGGGCTGCCAGGGGGGCATACGTCCTGTGAATGGGATCAACCAACAGCTCAATCGTCTCGGCAGCAGCGCCAGTCCTTCGCTCACGGGGACTTGGCTGGCCCTGATCGCCACTCGACAAGGGGGGCGAGCCCAGGTGCAGCTGATCGACCTGCAACGGGGCGCACCGGTGCCACTGCTGGGGCTGAACCGGGCCGACAGCCTGCCCATCAGCGTGGCGGTGGATCAAGCGGGTGAACGCCTAGCCGTGGTGCGCCAGCGCGATGACCGCAGTGAACTGGTGCTCTACCGCCGCTCGATTCAGGCCTCCCAGACCCTGGCGATCGAACCGGCGGGCGTGCCGCAGCGCGTGAACCTCAGCGCCGATGGCCGGGTGTTGGCGGTGCAGGTGAGCAGGGGCGGCCTCTGGCAGGTGGACTTGCTGGAGCTGCCTTGAGCGGACGTGCCGTCCTTCAGCCGACGAAACCGGCCCAGCGGAGGAACGTGTCGCCGCTGATCGCCTCCACCAGCAGGATCGCCGCAAAGCCAAGCATTGCGAAGCGACCGTTCACCCGCTCGGCGTAAGCGCTCCAGCCAAAGGCCGGCACGTCATGGGTGGTGGCGCTGGTGGCGGGAGTGGCGCTGCTGGTGGAATCGGTGGTGGTCATCGCTGGATCAGACGCCGGAGGAGAAGGTATAGCTGGCGGCGGGCATCAGCTTCCAGCCGCCCTGGCCGTCAAGCTCGAGCACCAAGTTGTGGAAGCTCTTGAGGGTGGGCCTATGACCCACGCTCACAAAGGCCATCTCCCGCTGGGTGAGCAAGTCGTAGAGATGCTTCTCGGTGCTCACATCGAGGGCACTGGTGGCCTCATCGAGGACCACAAAGCGCGGGGAATTGAGCAAGAGCCTGGCGAAAGCCAGGCGCTGTTGCTCACCCAGGGAGAGCAGCCGCGGCCAGTCCTGCTTGATCTCGAAGTCGGGGTAGCGCTGCACCAGGGCACCCAGGCGCACCTCCTCCAACACGCTGCGCAGGTGCTCATCGCTAAAGCGCTGGGGATCCTGCGGATAGCAGAGCTGCTCGCGAAGGCTGCCCAGGATCATGTAGGGCTTCTGGGGGATGAACAGAAGCTCAGACAGGGGCGGGCGCTCCACCTCACCGGCGGCAGGAGGCCAAAGGCCGCTCACCAAACGCAGGAAGGAGGTCTTGCCGCAGCCGCTGGGCCCCACCACCAACACCCGCTGATCAGCTCCCACCTCAAGGCTGAGGTCATGGATCAAACGCCGATCGCTGTGGGGTGGCACCAGATCCACATGGCGCACCAGGATCGAATGACCGGCCTGGGCGGGCTGGGCCGCCAAGAGATCCCGCTGGGCCTCGTCGCGGCTGATCGACTCAACCTTGCCCTGGAAGCCCTCCAAGCGACTGATCGAAGCGGAGAAGGCAGCCAGCTGATCGATGTTGTTCACGATGTAACTCACCGAGAACAACACCTGGGAGAAGGCAATACTGGCCTGGCCGAACACACCGAAATCCACCTGCTTAGCGAAGTAGATCGGAGCAATCACCAACCAGGGCAGGAAGCGGGAGAAATAGTCGTAGGAGCGCTGGATCACCTGGATCAGCGCCTGCCAAACAATCAACTTGTCGTAGTTGCGGATCGCACCCGTCAGCCTGCGTTCAGCCTCCCTCGACTCCTGCTGTTCACCGCGATAGAAGGCGATTGATTCGGCATTGTCGCGGATGTGCACCAGGCCATAACGGAAGTCGGCCTCTAAGCGCAGCTGGTCGTAGTTCAAGGCCACCAGCTTGCGACTCGCAAATACGATCAGTCCAGTGCCACCCACGGAGTAGGCCAGAAGCCAGATCGCCAGCTTGGAGCTAATCGTCCACAGCACAACAATGAAGCTGAAGAAGGTGAGCAGCGCCGCCACAATCTCCACGCTCACGCTCAGGCTTGTGCTGGTGAAGCTGGCGGTGTCCTGGGAGATCCGTTGGTCGGGGTTATCGATCTCCTCCGCGGCTTCGTCGTTGGGATTGAGAACGTAGTAGGCGCGATTCTGCAGATAGCGGTTCAACAGGCGACCGCTCAACCATTCACGCCAGAGCAGCCCAAGCTTGGGGATCAGATAACTCTGCAGAGCTCGAATCGGCAGCGCCAACACCAGACAGAAGGCATAGATCGCCACCACCTGCCAAAACTCATCGGCCTTGTAGGCCACGAGGGTGTTATCCACATTGCGGGCGATGTAGCTGATGCCCACATTGATGCCGTTGATCACCAGGATCAGCAGCGTGATCACACCCATCAGCAGCCAGGGCAGCCACCGCCCCTGGCGCAACTTGCTGCGAAGCGCCGCAAAGCAGCCGAGCCCCAGAGCAAACAGCACCATCACCACAGGGCCCGCTGGGCTAGCCCAAATGGCATTCACCTGCTGGGGCACCCCGGGCAGGAAACGAGCCTGCAGATCAGGAATGAGCGCACCGCTCAGCGCCACCAACCCGGTGAGCAACAGCAGCGTGCTGCCCACTACCACCGCCAGCAGCGCGACGATCAGCAGCAGGAATTGCCAGCCCGTGGTGTCTTCCACCGGCAGGAAATAGGGCTGGGCGAGGCGCCGCAGCTTGCCGAGCTGACTGCGGAAGGCCTGCAGGGGATTCATGACGGCATTCAGATGCCGCCATTCTCACCGCTCTGGGCTCAGCCCGGCGGCCAGGCGAGGGGGCGCCCACCCATCACATGCACATGCAGGTGGAACACGGTCTGCCCCGCCTCAGCTCCGCTGTTGATCACCGTGCGGAAGCCCTCCAGCCCCTCCTGCCGGGCCACCTGGGCTGCAACCAGCAGCAGGTGGCCCAGCAGCTGTTCGTGCTCTTGCTGCGCCTCCGCCAGGTTCACCACGTGATCACGCGGGATCACCAGGATGTGCACCGGCGCCTGGGGAGCCACATCGCGAAAGGCGATGCACTGCTCATCGGCGTACAACTGATCACAGGGGATCTCCCCCCGCAGGATGCGGCCAAAGATCGTGTCGTTCACTGGCTCGGCCATGGCGGGCAGAGGGCGCGGGGGGATGGGGTGAAACAGCGGTGGCATTGCACCACTGCAGGTTTCGGATGGGCCGATGTTGGCACGATGCAGCGGTGCTGCCCTGGTGGGGCTTGAGGCCAGGGCTGTCTCCGTTGAGGTGGACATTGCCCCCGGGCTGCCAGGGCTGCAGGTGGTGGGTCTGGCGGATGCGGCGGTCCAGGAATCGCGCCAGAGGGTGCGGGCCGCCATCCGCAACAGTGGCCTGCGCATGCCGCTCACGCGGGTAATCGTGAATCTGGCGCCCGCGGATCTGCGCAAGGAGGGGCCCGCGTTCGATCTGCCGATCGCCCTGGCGGTGCTGGCCGCCAGCGGCCAGCTCGATCCCAAACTGCTGGAAGGAATTTGGTGCGCCGGCGAACTGGGCTTAGGCGGTGAGCTGCGACCAGTGCGCGGCGCTGTGGCCCTGGCTCTCGCCGCCCGAAACGCGGGCGCCCGGGCACTGCTGCTGCCAGCCGCCAATCAGCGGGAGGCGGCCCTGGTGGAGGAGCTGCCGCTGCAGCCGGCCACCAGCCTGAGGGATGCCTTGCAATGGCTCAAGGATCCGAGCCAACCTCCCCTCTACCCCTGCTGCCCCAGCTCCGACGCCACAGCCGATCCACCGGAGCAAACACTCGGAGATCTATCGGCCGTGCAAGGGCAGGCCCACGGCCGCCGAGCCTTGGAGATCGCTGCGGCGGGCGGACACCATCTATTGCTGGTGGGACCGCCGGGCAGCGGCAAAACCCTGCTAGCGCGCTGTCTGCCGGGGCTGCTACCGGCCCTGACCCGAGCCGAGCAGCTGGAGCTCACCCAGCTCTATTCCGTGGCCGGGTTATTGCCACCTAACGGGGGCTTGCTGCAGCAACGGCCCTTCCGCAGCCCCCATCACAGCTGCTCCAGCGCAGCCCTGGTGGGAGGGGGCAACCAGCTGCGACCCGGCGAGCTAGCCCTGGCCCATCGCGGCGTGCTGTTCCTCGATGAGCTGGCGGAATTCCGCCGCGACGTGCTCAACCAGCTGCGCCAACCGCTGGAGCAGGGGGAACTCTGGTTGAGCCGGGCCCGCCAACGGTTGCGCTTTCCTTGCAACGTCAACTTGGTGGCCGCCACCAATCCCTGCGCCTGCGGCTGGGCCGGTGATCCAGAGCGCACCTGCAGCTGCGGCACTGGCCTGCAGCAGCGCTACTGGAGCCGCCTCTCAGGCCCGCTGCTGGATCGCATCGATCTGCAGGTGGTGATGCGGCGCTTGGAGGGCAGCACTTTGGGGGCCGGCTATCGCCTGGGCGCGCACGCCGAAACCAGTGCGGCCGTGCGCGAACGGGTGGAGGCCGCACGCCAGCGCATGCTCAGCCGCAACCCCGAGGGGGTGAGCAACAGTCTGCTGACGGCCAACGCCCTTCGCAGCTGCGGGGCGGTTCAACTCAGTGCGCTGGACCTGTGGCAACAGGCGATTGACCAGCGTGGCCTCAGCGCCCGCGCGGCGGAGCGGGTGCTGCGGGTGGGACGCACCATCGCCGATCTGGATGGAGCTGAGCAGGTGGAAGCCTCGGCGATTGCGGAAGCCCTGAGCTACCGAAGCTTTGATCAACGCCGTCAGGGCCTCTGACGGCGTGATCGACTGCAGCGCTCAAGGGCGACGGG
Organism: Cyanobacteriota bacterium; assembly: GCA_041174205.1. Taxonomy (GTDB): domain Bacteria; phylum Cyanobacteriota; class Cyanobacteriia; order PCC-6307; family Cyanobiaceae; genus Vulcanococcus. The sequence goes on from JBEDHJ010000021.1 coordinate 8,311, forward strand.
GATGATCCCGATAGGGCTGCACCCCCACCAACGGTGGCTGATGCAGACGTTCCTCCAGGGGGTTACCGAAGGCATTGCCAACGCTGGAACCAAACCAGCGATTCAGAGCCTGAAACAGCTGCTTCACGGGGTCCTCCACAGGGGGATTCACCCATCATTGACACGCCACAAAAAAATGGAACTAGTGTTTCTACCGGTTCCCTTGAGGCCCAACCCTGGTGGTTTGGGGTGCTGGCTTGAGCGAAGAGCGCTTCAGCGACGACGACGGCGCTGCTGAGCCTTGCGCTTGTACTTCTCAACGGGAGTTTCGTGGTGACGCAGGCGCTTCAGGTCGGCGAAAATCCCGGCTTTGGACACCTGGCGCTTGAAGCGGCGCAGCGCCGACTCAATGCCCTCGTTTTCGCCAACGGTGACCTGGGTCATAAACCGATCAAGAATCTGTGCAGTTTGACGATGGTAGCAAGCGCACTGACCCGGGTTCAGTTGGCCGTGGCGGGGGCTGGCGGGGCAGTAGGCGCAGCGGCAGAGGCTGTCTCAGGCAGGCTGTCGCGATAGACGTAGACATGGCCGAGGGCGCGGCCACCGAACTGACGACGCATCAGCTTCCAGCCGGGCTCGGGCACCAGCAGCAAAAAGCCGTTGCCACTGCCGCCGCTGCGAGCCACCACCATCTCCGGACCGGCGCCGGGCTTGGTGGGCAGGGCCATCAGCAGGGTGTCGCCAGCCTCCTTCACCACGCTGAGGCGGTAAACGGTGCCCAGGTCCTCTTCACCCAGGCGTAGCGAATAGCCGTTGCCATCGATGAAGCGATTGCAGATGCCCGTGAAATCGAAGTTGGACAGCAGCGGATCGACCACTCCAGGCTTGCTGCCTTGCACGGCGTAGCAGGGGCGAGCATCGGTGCGCTGCTCATAGATGTTGAGCTGAGCCCGGCTGCCATCACCGATCGGCGCTGCCACGATCACGAACTTCGTCTGATCCACCTCAAGCGTGCCGAACAAGGCCTTGGCCGCAGAGGGCTGCGCTGAAACCAGTGCCAGGGAGCCTGCCAGCGGTAGCAGCGCGGCAAGGGTGCGGATCGAATGCATCACAGAAGCAGGCTCGCGGCCAGTGGATCGTATGGAGCGCGGTCAGGCAACGCCAGCCCTTAGGCCGGCTTGTTAATCCGGATCGCCACCAGCAGGCTGAGCACGGTGCCCGGCAAGGCCAGCCCCAGGATCAGGCGGGTGGTGGACACGCCCAGATCCGGATCGCCATAGGCCAGCTCAAACACCGAACCCGTCGCAGCGATCCCGAGCAGGCAGGCCAGGGCCAGGAACAGGCCGGCCAGAGGTTTCATCGGCATGGATTCGGTGCGTCAGGCGATCGAGTGAACATCGGCGGCGTTGAAGCCCTTCTCATCCAGGCCCTCCCGCAGTTTGTCGTGATCGGTGACGCGATCCACGAACAACACGCCATTGAGATGGTCCATCTCGTGCTGGATGCAGCGCGCCATTAGCCCGTCGGCCTTCATGCGCTTGGGGCGACCCATTTCATCGCGGTAGCTCACCTCCACCACGCTGGGGCGGACCACATCGAGGTACACCCCAGGAATGCTCAGACAGCCCTCTTCGTAGGTGCAGAGGCTGCCGCCCACCGTGGTGATCTCAGGGTTGATCAACACCAGAGGCGGACTGTTGGGGTCCTCGATCTCCAGATCGATCACCAGCAGCTGCACAGGCTCACCGATCTGCGGTGCCGCAAGCCCGATGCCACGAGCTGCATACATGCTCACCAGCATGTCGCGAGCCAGTGCGCGGACACTGTCATCCACCTTGCCGATGCGCCGGGCGGGCTCCCGCAGCACCTCGTCGCCGAGCTTGTGGATGTCATAAGGAGGCTGATCGACCGGCTCCTTCGACACCTTCAGGCGGCCCGATTGTTCGGCGGAACGCGCCAATTTGGCGAAGCTGCTAGCCAAGGCGTGTCCTCGCGGGCGTTGTCTGCCAGGCGATTCTAGGAGCCATCCACGAACGTCCTTGGTGAGCGCCAGCACCACCCCCCTTGCCGCCGAGCTGGTGCTGGGCCGCACCCCCAGCGTCCAGGAGCCACAACTCTTGGATGGGGTGCTCTTTTGGCTCGAGCAGCGCCCCCATGAGCGGGGACGCACCACCTTGATGCGGCGCGACCGCAACAACGCAGAGGCGCAAGAGGTCACCCCCGGCGCCTGGAACCTGCGCTGCCGCGTGCACGAATACGGCGGCGGAGCCTGCGCCATCGGCCGCACCAGCAGCGGCGATCCCGTTGCGGTGTTCGTGCATGACGGCGATCGCGGCCTATGGCGGGTGAACCTCAACGAGCCCGGCTCTGCGCCTCAGCCGCTCACCCCACCAACGAGCGACGGCCGCTTGAACGGATCCCTCGGTGGCGGCCTGATCGACTCCCCACGGGATCGCTGGATTGGGGTGCGTGAACACGATGGCCGCGATCAGCTGGTGGTGGTGCCATTGCAGGGCGGGCCCGTTGAAGCGCTGCACCAGCCCGCTGATTTCGCGGGCTATCCCGCCCTGAGCCCCAGCGGCAGCCATCTGGCCTGGGTGGAATGGCAACAGCCCTGCATGCCCTGGGAACGCAGCCAGCTCTGGCTGGCAGACCTCAACGACGAGGGCGCGCTGAACACCCCCCGAGCTGTGGCGGGATCCAGCCCCGCCGATCCCCAGGGCTGCTCCGTGTTCCAGCCGCTCTGGGCTGGCGACGACCTGATCGTGAGCAACGACCGCAACGGCTTCTGGAACCTGGAGCGCTGGGCGGGGGCAGCGCAGGCGGCGGCAACCAGCCCCGCCGCCTGGCAGCCGCTGCTGCCGATGGAGGCCGAATGCGCGATGCCGCAATGGGTATTCGGGATGCGCACCCACGCCTGGGATGGCGCACAGCTGGTTGCCAGCATTTGCCGGCAGGGCAGCTGGGAGCTGGGCCGCATCACCATGCCCACCACCGAAGCGGCCAGCGGTTGCTGGCAGCGGATTGAGCAGCCCTTCACCGATCTGGCTGGACTCTGCGCCGAACACGATCAGCTGGTGTGTGTCGCCAGCAACGCAACCGAACCTTCAGGCCTGCTGGAGCTCGAGATCAGCACAGGCCACTGGCGGCATCAGCCAGCGGCCCCCTGCCCTCTACAGGCGGAAGCGATCAGCCGACCCGAACAGCTCTGGTTCGAGGGGCACGGCGGCAACCGCACCCAGGCTTGGTACTACCCGCCAGCCGGTGGTGGACACCCCGGCGCCCCACTGCTGGTGAAGGGGCACAGCGGACCCACCAGCATGGCCCGCACCGGTTTGAGCTTGAGCATTCAGTTTTGGACGTCCCGAGGCTGGGGCGTGGTGGATGTGAACTACGGCGGCTCGACCGGCTTCGGCCGCGCCTACCGCGAACGCCTCGATGGCCAGTGGGGTGTGGTGGATGTGGCCGACTGCGCCGCTGCCGCCGAGGCACTCGTGGCACGCGGCCAAGCCAGCGCCGAGCGGATCGCCATCGAAGGTGGCAGCGCCGGCGGTTTCACCACCCTGGCGGCGCTCTGTTTCACCGACACCTTCCGGGCTGGAGCCAGCCGCTACGGCGTGGCCGACCTCAGCGCCCTCGCGATCGAGACCCATCGCTTCGAGGCCCGGTATCTCGATGGCCTGGTGGGGCCTTGGCCCGTAGCAAAGGCCACCTATGAAGCGCGCTCGCCGCTGCAACATGCCGATCGCATCCGCTGTCCGGTGATCTTTTTCCAGGGCCTCGAGGATGTGGTGGTGCCGCCGGAGCAAACCGAGCGGATGGCATCAGCGCTGAAGGCGAACGGCATCCCAGTGGAGGTGCACCTCTTCCCGGAGGAAGGGCATGGCTTCCGCAACGGTGCAACGCAGATCCAGGTGCTGGAAGCCACCGAGGCCTTCTTCCGCCGGCACTTCCAGTTGTGAGGCAGCGGCGATGAACGAGCTGCTGCCGGGCCTGTGGAACCTGGATGCCCTGGTGGGGCTGGCCTGGCTGGCCCTGGCGGCTGGGGTGCTCAGCCTGATCCTGGCAACGGGGCGTCGCATTGGCCGCCGGCTGAACCTGCGGCTCTGGGGCGTGCCTGAGGCACTGGTGGCAGGCCTCATCGGTCTGCTGATCGCCCCCGCCGGCCCGCTGCCGCTGCTGCCTGATCACCTGATGGAGCTCTGGGGCGGCCTGCCCCTGGTGCTGCTCACCTTGGTGTTTGGTTCGTTGATGCTCGGCAAACCCCTGCCCAAGCTGGGGGGCCTGTGGCGACCGGTGAGCGGCCAGGTGTCGCTGGCGTTGGTGCTGGCCTTCGGGCAATACGTGGTGGGAGGCCTGGCCGTGCTGCTGGTGCTGCAGCCATGGCTGGGGGTGAGCCCGGTGATGGCCTGCCTGATCGAGGTGGCTTACGAAGGCGGCCATGGCTCGGCTGCGGCCATGGGTCCCAGCTATGCCGCGCTTGGCTTTCCCGGCGGCCAGGACCTGGGCCTGGCTATGGCCACCGTGGGGCTGCTCAGCTCCACCTTGGTGGGGGGCGTGGTGGTGGTGATCGGCCGCCAACGGGGGTGGCTGCTGAGCCAAAGCATGGGCACCGATGCAGCCGGCAACACCAGCGCCGGCGCCAGTGCAAGCGCGGCCAACCCTGCCGCCAACAGCTGGGCGGCCTGGGCCGTGAACTTGGGCCTGGTGGGTGTTGCCGTGCTGATCGGCGTGGTGTTGCTGGAGCTGTTGCGCTTGGGCACCGATGCCATCGGGGGCGGCGTGGCCGAAGTGGGTCAAGCCCTGCCTGTATTCCCGCTGGCGATCATCGGCTCCCTGTTGGTGCGCTGGCTTCTCGAACGAAGCGGCCTCAGCCACTGGGCGTCCGCGCCCATCCAGAACGAGATCGGCACCCTCTCCGCCGATTTGCTGATCACCTCCGCCACGGCCTGCCTCAACCTGGCCTTGCTGGCTGCCGACTGGCTCCCGCTCACCGTGCTGGCCCTCGCCGGCCTGAGCTGGAATCTGGGGGTGACCCTGCTGCTGGCGCCACGGCTGCTCCCGGCCGATTGGTTTGAGCGAGCGGTGCTGGAGTTTGGACAGGCCACCGGGGTGGCGGCCTCCGGCCTGCTGCTGCTGCGCATGGCCGACCCCGATGATCAGAGCCAAGCCCTACCTGCTTTCTCACTGAAGCAGCTGCTGCTGCAGCCCTTTCTGGCGGGCGGCGTGGTGACGGTGGTGGCCCCGCTGGCGGTGACGGGCTGGGGCCTGCCCACCTGGACCGGCTTCTGCCTGGGGTTGGTGCTGCTGGCCGGAGGCGCAGGGTTGCTGTTGGCCCGCGCCTCCGGCCAGAGCCCTCAGTGCCCGTAGAGCAGGGTGCGGAATTGATGGCGCACCTGCTCCATCTGCTCACTGCTCAACAGCGGCGGCTCCCCGATGGCGCGGGCTTGCAAGTAGATGCGGGCCAGAGTTTCCACCTCCACGGCCAGCGCCAAGGCGCGATCGAGATTCGGACCCACCACCACCTGACCGTGCTGGGCCATCAGGCAGGCAAGGCGACCCTGCAGCGCTTCCACCACCCCATCAGAGAGCTCCTGGGTGCCGAAGGTGGCATATGGAGCGCAGCGAATGTCGTGGCCGCCGGCCACCGCGATCATGTAGTGGAAGGGCGGAATGCCGCGGCCATGGCAGGCCAGCGCCGTGGCATGGATTGAGTGGCAGTGCAGCACCGCCTGCACCTCCGGCCGATTGGCGAGCACATCGGCATGCAGCCGCCATTCCGAGGAAGGGCGCCGCTGGGGCCGGCCCGGCTCCGGGGAACGCAACGGTTTGCCCATCAGATCCAGCGCCACCAGATCGCTGGGTTGCATCAGCTCATAGGGCAACGAGCTGGGGGTGATCAGCATCCCGCCGGGGATGCGCACCGAGAGGTTGCCGGAGGTGCCCTGGTTGATGCCGCTGGCCTGCATGCGGCGCGCCACGGTCACCAGTTGTTCGCGCAGGTCCTGTTCGCTCATGGAGGTCTGCATCAGGCGTAGAGGTTGCGCAAGCCGTCTTCACTGGCGGGCGCCACGCCGCGTTCGGTGATCAGCGCCGTCACCAGCCGGGCCGGGGTCACATCAAAGGCGGGGTTGAACCCCTCGCTGCCATCGGGGGTGAGTTGCACGGTGGCCACCGGGCCGTCCTCGAAGCGCCCCTGGATGTGGGTCACCTCCCGGGCACTGCGCGCTTCGATCGGGATCTCCGCCACACCGTCGTCGATGCTCCAGTCGATGGTGGAGGCGGGCAGGGCCACATAAAAGGGCACGCCGTTGTCGTGGGCGGCCAGGGCCTTGAGATAGGTGCCGATCTTGTTGCACACATCGCCGCG
>JBEDHJ010000022.1:0-4852 GCA_041174205.1 Cyanobacteriota bacterium
GCTGTGATCAGATGAGCGGTCACCACCGAGAACGGCAACAACAGGGTGACCGTGAGGGCGCCCAAGGCTCCTTGAACCGCCACCAACATCAAGGCAGAGGCCGACAGCCAGGGCACCCAGCGCGGCAACTGATGTCGCCACCACCAACTGGCCACGGCCTGCACCAACAGCCCGATGCCGACGATGAAGGCATCAAGACGATGGAACCACTCCAGGAACACCTGCAGATTCATCTGCCGCCCCGGGAGCAGCGAGCCGTAGCAGAGCGGCCAATCCGGACAGGCCAGTCCGGCTTCCATCACCCGAGTGGCTCCACCGATCCCCACCAGCGCGATCAACGCCACCAGCAGATGGGCGCTGAGGGCAGCCAGCGCTCCGCGGCGACTGACCAGTGGCTGAAGGGTGATCGCCGTCATCGAGCCACGACAGCTGCAATTGGACCGACGCTAACGACATCGCCCTTGAGCCAGACAATTGCATCAAAGTGCGTTGCTTTCCGTGTGCGATCCCTAACGGCTGATCACGCAATTGCTGCGAACGTCAACGGCTCGATCAACAGCTCTGGCGATCCTGCATAGGCTTGGTCGTCCGACGCCGCAGCTATGCGGATCCCACCCACCATTCTCACCCTCCTGGCCGGAATGGGCCTGGTGCTCGCGGGACTCTGGGTCGGCCAGAACGTGAATCTGCTGCCCGTGGATGCCAGCGCCAATGCGCCGGTTTACGACGAGCTGTTTAAGGTTTTGTTCAGCATCGGCACGATTCTCTTGGTTGGAATCGTGGGGCTGGTGGTCTACAGCCTGCTGCGCTTCCGCCGCCGCGCCGGTGAGCTGGGAGACGGTGCGGCGATTGAAGGCAATCTTCCGCTGGAGATTCTCTGGACTGCAATCCCAGCGGTGGTGGTGCTGTTTGTGGGGATCTACAGCTACGACATTTACGACCGCATGGGCGGCATGACGCCGCTCAACGATCACAGCATGCACGCCATGCAGGCTGAGGAGCGCACCTGGGGCGGCATTAGCCCTGTGTCCTTCGACGGCAGTGAGGGACCTCCACCACTCCCGGTCGACGTGACGGCAATGCAATTCGCCTTCATCTTTCACTACCCCGATTCCGACATCACCACCGGAGAGCTGCATGTGCCCGTGGGTCAGCCTGTGGCGCTTCAGATGAAGGCATTAGACGTGATTCATGCCTTCTGGGTGCCGCAGTTCCGCCTGAAGCAAGACGTGATCCCTGGCCAGCCAACGCTGCTGAGCTTTACCCCCACCCGAGCCGGCTCCTATCCAATCGTCTGCGCTGAACTGTGCGGCCCGTATCACGGGGGCATGCGTTCCACGGTGATTGTCGAGGAGCCCGAGACCTTCGCTGCCTGGGTGGCCAAGAACAGTCCCAACGTCCCCGCCGAACCCACCGCCGCGGTGCAGTCATGACTCTCACCTTGACCCCCAGTCCATCGCTGCAACCCCAGGGCTGGCTCCGTTATCTGAGCTTCAGCACCGACCACAAGGTAATCGGCCTTCAATATCTGGTTTGCGGCTTCCTGTTTTATCTGGTGGGGGGAGCGCTAGCCGGGGCGATCCGCACCGAGCTGATCACGCCCATCTCCGACTTCCTACCGCGGGAGACCTACAACGAGGTGCTCACCTTGCACGGCACGGTGATGATCTTTCTTTGGATCGTGCCGGTGGTGAATGGGGCCTTCGGAAACTATCTGATCCCCTTTTATGTGGGCGCCCGTGACATGGCATTCCCGCGTCTCAACGCGGTGGCCTTCTGGCTGATTCCACCAGCAGGACTCCTGCTGATCAGCAGCTACTTCTTCGCAGGGGCGGCGCAGTCGGGCTGGACTGCCTACCCGCCCTTGAGCATCACCACACCGGCAACAGGGCAGATCATCTGGATCTTGAGTGTGTTGCTGTTGGGCGGCAGCTCCATCTTCGGTGGCATCAATTTCATTGCCACCATCCTCAAGCTGCGCCGACCCGGTCTGAAGCTGATGCAGCTGCCGATGTACTGCTGGGCCATGCTCGGCACAAGCATCCTGGTGGTGCTCTCCACACCTGTGCTTGCCGGCACGCTGGTGTTGCTGAGCTTCGACATCATCGCCCACACCGGTTTCTTCAACCCTGCCCTGGGCGGCAATGCCGTGGTGTATCAACACCTGTTCTGGTTCTATTCCCATCCAGCCGTTTACATCATGGTGCTGCCGGCCTTTGGCCTGGTGAGTGAGATCCTGCCGGTGCACGCTCGCAAACCGCTATTCGGCTACACCACGATGGTGTATTCGATCATGGCGATTGTGTTTCTGGGCTTGATCGTGTGGGCTCACCACATGTTCACGAGTGGCACTCCGCCCTGGATGCGGCTGTTTTTCACGATCGCCACAGCCTTCATCGCCGTTCCCACGGGCATCAAATTCTTCAACTGGTTGGCAACCCTCTGGGGCGGCAAGATCAGTCTGAATACGGCGATGCTGTTCTGCTGCGGCTTCATCGTTAACTTTGTCTTCGGTGGCATCACGGGCGTCGCCCTTGCCCAGGTGCCGTTTGACATCCATGTGCACGACACCTACTTCGTGGTGGGGCATTTCCACTACATCGTCTATGGCGGCACGGTGTTCGTGATCTTCGCGTCGATTTACCACTGGTATCCGAAGGTCACCGGGCGATTGCTGAATGAGCCTCTCGGTCAACTGCACTTCTGGCTCACGTTTGTGGGCTTCAACCTCTGTTTCGCCCCCCAGCACTGGCTCGGTCTCAACGGCATGCCCCGCCGGGTGGCCGAATACGACCCCCAGTTCACGCTGATCAATCAGTTCAGTAGTGCCGGAGCGTTGCTGATGGCCATCAGCACCCTGCCGTTCCTGATCAACGTGGTGATCAGTGCGTTTAACGGCGCCCCTTCAGGAGACAACCCCTGGAATGCGCTCACGCCGGAATGGCTCACCAGTTCACCGCCGCCCGTGGAGAACTGGATAGGCGAGCCCCCACTGGTGCATGAGCCCTACGGCTACGGACAGAAACCAGGACAACTCAACCTCGAGTCCACCAGTGGCCGTGAGCTGTGGTCTCTCGGGCAAACGGAGGAGTGATGACCAGCATCAGCGACCCCAACCTGAATCCCGCAGCAGCGGCGGCAGCCCACGAGCACGACAGTGGCGAGCACGGCCACGCGGATCACCGCATGTTCGGCTTGGCCACCTTCCTGGTGGCCGATGGCATGACCTTCGCCGGGTTCTTTGCGGCCTACCTCACCTTCCGGGCTGTGAACCCCCTGCCTTCGGGGCACAACTACGAACTAGAGCTGTTGCTGCCCACCATCAACACCCTGCTGCTATTGGCCAGCAGCTTCACCTTCCATCGCGCCGGGGCTGCGCTACGCCGCAGCAACCATGGCCTCTGCCAACGCTGGTTATTGGTGACGGCCCTGCTGGGCTTCAGCTTCCTGGCGGGCCAAATGAAGGAATACTTCTCCCTGCCCTTCGGGCTCACCGACAACCTGTTTGCCAGCACCTTCTATGCGATCACCGGCTTCCACGGCCTGCATGTGACCCTCGGCGGGCTGATGATCCTGATCGTGTGGTGGCAGAGCCGTGAAGGCGGCCGCATCAGCATCAACAACCAATTTCCGCTTGAAGCCGCCGAGCTCTACTGGCACTTCGTGGATGGGATCTGGGTGATCCTCTACGGGATCCTCTACCTGCTTTAAACATTTTTCTTGCGATTTGGCCTTGCGGCGGATCGGCGGGCATGGGCACAATCAGCCCATCCGTTCTCAGCTGCACCGGTGTTCGTCGAAGAGAAGGTGGCCACGCCTGTGCAGATGCTGGAAGGCAAGGCACTGCTCGATAAGGCACGCTCCCTCAGCAATCGCCCCGAAGACCAGATCGCCAGGGCCTGTGGCTACGTGGGTCCCAGTGGGCGGGTGCTGAAGAAGAGCTTCTACCGCGCTTTGGTGGAGGCAAAGGGTTACAAGCTGCCCAGCCAGAGCAGCGGCGGAGGTGGTGGTGGCAGCCGCGGCCGCCAGGCTGAATTCCGCACAAGGGTGCATGGCAACGGCAACCTGCTGATCGGCCACGCCTACACCCGCCGGATGGGCCTGGAGCCGGGCCAGGAATTCCGGATCGAAATCCACCAGGAAACGGGCTCAATCTGGCTGCTGCCAATGGGCGACAGCAGCCAGAACCACAGCGAATCCGATCAGGCCGGCTGAGCCGGGCCACCGCGATCGTCTGGACCGTGGAAGGCGGCGCTGAACACCAGCAGATCGATGCCGCTGAACAGGAAACTGATCCCCACCAGGATGCCCAGCACACTGAGCAATCCACCGGCCTTCATCGTCACGATGATCAAGCCCAGGATGAAGGTGACGATGCCATTGGCCAGACCCCAACCCCAACCAGGCATCTGCCGGTGTGACAGGGCCACGATCGCGGCCACCACGCCTTCGACGAGAAACACGATGCCGATGGCGAAGGCCAACGCCGCCACCTGAGCCGCAGCCGGCACGATGCCTGCGCTGAATTGCTGAATGATCCAGGCGCCGGTGACCAGAAACAGCGTGGACACCACCATCCGCCAGAAGCAGTGCCAGCGGCTGAGACTGCTGGAGCGCACCAGGCTGTTAATCCAGCCGAAGATGCCACCCACAACGTCTCCCGGACGGTAGACATGGCAGCAGGGATCGTCAGCTCCAGCCGTGCTCAGCCAGCCAGGCTGCACTGATCGTGCCCGATCGCTCGGCGTTGCCATCGCCCTGCTGACGCCAACCCAGGAGCCGTTCGGTGTATTTCGCCAGCAGATCCGCCTCCAGGTTCACGGCATCGCCGGGGCGCAGGTGTTGCAGGGTT